>JBJTEQ010000069.1:0-3500 GCA_046092945.1 Kapaibacterium sp. (SeqCode) | reverse complement strand
CTACCCCGTACCCCGTACCCTATCATCACAGCTCCCTTCCTTCGCGGATGCGATGGCTGAAGTATGCGCCGAGGATATGGTAGGCGGGCAGGATCACATAATCGACGTTACTTGATGATCCGGAATGGAGCAGGCGTTCGTGGGCCATACTGAACATGTTTGTGCGCACGACGATTGTGGTGTGACCCTTATCGGATTCCGACTGGTTGGCGCAGAAGCGCTGCACAACGGAGGCGGCCTGAATGTTGGCCGGTGTGTCATCGGTGCCGATGATCCATAGTGTTTCCTGACCAATGGATTCGGTGGCCAGGCGGTGCAGCATGCCAACGTCTTTGTGTGTGCCGGATGTGAGATCGGGGTTTGGCAGACACGCGCCGTTGTTCACGTTGCACAGGAGCAGACGTTCGAAGTGGGCCCATGAATGGAACACATCCGGACTCAGCACCGATAGACTGGTAAGGTTGCTGATGATCTCGCCGCCATTGTGGAGCATCATCTCAACAAGAAGGTGCTGACCGAAACGACCAAAGCCGACCATGACGATGCGTGTTGGACGGAGCTGCTTGATCTTTGCCAGTGCTTCCCAGTTGGCCGATAGGGCTGAGTTCGACTCACGAACATTTTCCAGCCAAGCCCCCTGCGTGAGCTCGTTGCTGAATTCAAACAGCGATCGAACTCCTTCGATGTGCACGTTAAAGAACCGGATCTTGGGTGTTGTGTTATACGTCCGCAGAACGCGGATGAGGTCCATGTCGCGGACGCGAATGAACACCAGGGGGTGGTTCTTCTCCGGTACATTCGCTAGGCGCTCGCGTAGGCGGAAGTACATGTCGATGTTCGCCTGGTCATCATCGGTAAGGAGCATCACCAGTCGCGCCTTGGCCATGTTCAGGTAGTCCACCACCTGTGCATCTGTTGCGTCGAGCTGCACTTTCAGCAGCTCTGATGAGTTGCGAAGGAGGGCCTCCTCGGATTTGTCGGCCATCACGATGGGCACACTTGCATGCCCAATGCCATACCAGCGACGACGCTTCACTTCCGAACCGATGATCGTTGGCAGATCTGCCGTTGCACGTCCGGCGCCTATCACCACCGCGTGACCTCCTCGGAGCAAGACCCAGCGGAGCTTGAGTCGCGCAACGCGAAACACTGCTTCCATAATGGCGCTGATCGACACCGCCGGTGCAGCGAAGTACATCAGAATCAGAATGTCCTTTGCCCAGAGTGGTCCTTCCGTTGGCATCCCAAGATTGATACCGTTCACCTTGAACAAGCTCATTGCATACAGCATGTGCATCAGGAACCCCTCTTCGGCAATGGTAGGACGGTAACGAACGGTAACACCCGCCTCGAAACAAATCGTCGCAACGATGAGAATAATCACCGGTATGGCCAGACGCCAAAACACCGCTCTGTTGTTACTTGCTATCATCGTCGGTTGTCCCGCTTACAATTCAGTCCGTCCATTACCCACCTACAATGGAGGCGAATATCCGACTTCTTTCGGCGATGCTCAAGAGGAATCGGTGATGATTCAACTCAACCCGCTTTATGCTGGAGATATAGGAACCTGATGTTGTAGGTGCTATCTTTTCGTTGGCTATCCTAGGGATCAACTTGTTGATAAAGCTCGTGTGAATAGTCTTTTAACTGTACTCATCACACTTCGCATTACCCACCTGCCGACACACCTATCTAGTCTGCAAGCTTGAAATCACTGAAAATCGCCTGTACGGAACATTCTCCCACGATATTGATTTCAGCTTAGAGAGCGGTAGAATCCGAGCGGACCCTGTATCGTAACGAATCTTCATTCAATAAAACCAGTTAGAGAAAACCATGGAACTATTGACACTCCTTGCACTTGCATTAGCACCCGGCGCTGCAATAGCAACTTATATATACTGGCGTGACGAACACGAGAAGGAGCCCCTGCGGCTAATGCGTAAGAGCTTTCTCTTTGGTCTAATCAGTATTCTGATAACATCGGTACTCTCGCTCGTGGTGTATCCGATGATAGGCCTAGGGTTGGAAGACTCTCCTCTCGAGACCCTCCGCTACCATCCGATGCGCATGCTTCTCTTTGCAGTTGTTGGCGTCGGTTTCGTGGAGGAACTCAGCAAGTGGATCATGGTCCGGTCGAAGATCTACAGTTGGGTGAACTTCAACGAACCATACGATGGCATCTTTTACAGCGTCATGGTTAGCCTTGGATTCGCCACTCTGGAGAATATTGGATACGTATTTGGCGCGGAAGCAATAAGTCCGGAAGCAGGACTTCTGACAGGCTTTTTGCGAATGTTTACCGCCGTGCCCGCACATGCTGTGAATGGTATTCTGATGGGCTATTTCATCGGTAAGGCAAAATTTGAGGACAAAAACAAAGACCTCAACATGGCCCTTTCAATCCTCACTCCCACTCTCTTGCATGGTGCTTACGATTACTTTGCTTTTCTCGATTGGATTCCGGGGATCATTGCTGGTGCGATTGTAGCCTTGATCATTGGAGTGGTTCTCTCGCTCAAGGCCATCAAAATCCACCAGGATAACTCACCATTCAAGAACATGAAGCCGGCCACCACGATTGATGATAGTGAGCAAACAACAAGCAGCGAACTTTCGTGATACGCGGCAGCAACAATCCATGTCTTTGTATTCGTGGCGTGTTCCCCACGAGGATGAACATTGTAGCAGCCACCTGCTGAACCAGCGCTCTCTACGAATTGCTCAACAACAAAAAAGGGGCTTTGCACAGTAATGAGTGCAGAGCCCCTTGATCATTTCAGATGCCTCTCGTGTAGAATGCGTTACGACGCCTTCTTCACTGACTTCGATCCCTGCATCATCTGCAGGAGCTGCATGGCCATGAGTCCGTCGATCGGGGATGATGAGCCCCCTTCCTTCCCGCCGCCGTTGATAACCAGGTCGGGTATCAGTCGGATACCGTTTTTGCCGATCTCTTCGGTGACCTTCATGGCTGTGAAGTTCTCGGGTCCCATGGCCTCGACAGAGAGTCGGTAGGATTCGGCAACGGCCTTACCCTTTGCCAGGATGGATTCGGATTCTGCCTGACCCGTAAGGGCGATGCGGGTAGATTCAGCGGTTGCCCTAAGCCGGATCGATTCCGCTTCGGCGTCGGCCGAGATCTTTACCGACTGCGAATCACCCTGAGCTTTGAGTCGCGTTGCTTCGGCATTGGCTTCAGCTGCGATCTTGATCGACTGTGATTCGCCCTTGGCCTTGCGCACCGATGCATCGGCCACCTGCTCAGCAATTGCTACGCTCTGCTCGGCCTTCACCACCTCGGCCTGCATGTCGGCCACAGCGGTCTGTTTGGCAAGGGCCTGACGTTTCTCCTGCGCCAGACGCTGGGCATCAAAGGTCTTCTCCTGCTCCTGCGCGATCTTCCGGTCGGTAAGGGTCTTCATCAGCTCTACCGGCGGAACGATGTCACCGATGAGCGTGTCAACAGCCTGAACGTTGTATTCATCCAGCACGCG
>JBJTEQ010000068.1:0-13758 GCA_046092945.1 Kapaibacterium sp. (SeqCode) | reverse complement strand
GTATAGGAGGCTGCATTCGATGACGAATGACGAATGACAAATGACGAATGACGAATGACGAATGACGAATGACGAATGACGAATGACGAAGGACGAAGGACGAATGACAAATGACAAATGACAGATGACCGGTTACTTTGGGGAAACAAAGAGGCTCTTCTTTGTTTTAACAATGATAGCTATGAGCAGTTTTCTTACGTCAGCGGCTAGTTCCTTGAGCGTTTTTGTGCTCACGTCTTCTGGGACATGTGATGTTGTTAGAAGTAGACCAAACCAGAAGTAAAACTCTCCCAGTTCCTTTTCAGCAATCTTTAGTTTGTGTACAAAATCTCTTTTCGATTCAGCATACTGAGCTTCTCTAATGTTCGCACCTACAGAGGTGCCCGCCCTGTAAATCTGCTTTAGAGGAATGTCACTGAATGACTGCTTACCCGATCGTTGTGTAGCCCATTTTGCTACTTGTCGAGCAAACTCCACAGAGAGCCTCTGAAGAGGTCCTCCTAGAGTTTCGAGGTATATGATGTCATATTCGGTCATTATGCTCACATAGAGCATTATCGCGCCAGTAACGTGACACCCTGCCCGTCATTCGTCATTCGTCATTCGTCATTCGTCATTCGTCATTCGTCATTCGTCATTCGTCATTTGAGGCGCAGCCTCAGCTTCTTCTCAAACAACACCCACTCCCCGCTTTCTTCGGCGACGGAGTAGTCGGCATCGAGGAGTTCGAAGATCTCCGAGCGGACGTCTTTCGCAATGCCCGGATGGTAGTACACGATCCACGGGGCGCCAATGCCGGCGCGTACAACTGATGCGTCGATCACCTCTGCAGGCATGGCAAGGGGCTGGTAAGAGTAGCGCGGATTGCGTCCGCTCATCCAGCCACGGGTGTACCAGGCCAGCTGCGAGTTCACGTTATCGGTCGGAGCGTTGCGGTGATACAGATACACGAAACTGCGCGCAACTGAGGTGTCCTCGAGCATGCGCAGGCCCACGGTGCGTCCACCGGAGATGGTGGATGGTGTGCCAAGGAGAATAGTAGCGATAGCTGCAAGCCCCGTAACACCAATGGCGGCATTGATAAGGGGCTTGGTAAGGCGCACTGCCAGACGCTGACGTCGCGCAGCGGAGGTGGCTACCAGCAGCAGCACGAACATGCCCGCCAGGCCAACAACACCAAGCACCATGACGCCGCTGCGCACAAGGCGCAGGTGCACAAGAAGTGCGGCGATGGATGCCAGAGCCATACCCGCAAGCACGGTCAGCATCATGTCTTGGGCGCTGCGCCGCATGGCGGTCTGCAGCATGGCAAAGCTTACGATGCTGGCGGCAGGAATGATGGGCAGCATGGCCGACATGGTGTGATGACGCGAGAGCGCAACGACGATCATCATGCCAACGAACCAGAGTCCAGCCGTCATTAGAACAACGTCCGACCGCTCAGGAAGGATGTCGCGGTGACGGATCCCCATGAGCACCCACAGAAGAGCGGCGGCAAGTACGGGGCTTGAAAGAACGAGAAGCGCCACAACGTCGAGTGGGCCGGAGGAGAAGCCCCCTGACATGGCACCCGAACTCGAAGCAAGGGCCGAGAGCGCAAGGAAAAAGTCCGAGCCGTGATGACTGATCATCACAGCGTACCATGGCAGACCGAGAGCAAGGCCAAGCAGAATGCCACCGACTGACCACTGCAGAGTCTCTCGACGCAGAATAGCGGGCACGATCATCACGAGCGCAACCACCGATAGCGGTAGATGCGTCAGCAGCGCGCCAGCGAGACCAACTGCATACGTAACCATCGGTACAATGCGCTCGGATGTAGTCTTGGCAGTAAGCAGACGCAGAACACTCCACCACGCAAGCATTACGAGTGCGGTAGCGATAACTTCGGGCGTCATCTGACGTCCGACGGTGATCATCGGCATACTCAGGCCAACAACGGCGGTAGCGAGCAGCGCCTGCGCATACGGTACAACGCGCTTGGCAACGAGGAACGTTAGAATGAGAAGTCCACACACAGCCACAAGCGCGCCAAGACGCACAGCGATAGCCGTTGGACCGAACATGCTGATACCGGCGGCAACCAGCCATGACGGCAGCGGCGGCGTGGATGATGTGGAGAGTCCACCAATGGAGTGCGACGATACATCCATCAACTGCTGCGAGCTCACAATGGCCTCGCCGCGCAGGGCAATGTCGCCCTCGGGTGATGGCTGAATCTCCACGGCGCTCAGACGCATCAGGTACAGGCCCATGATCACCAGGATCACGGCGGCGGTGGTGTGCTGACGCTCCGTCATGGCGCTACGTACACGGCACGTGGAGCAAAGCACAGCAGCAGCACAACAATCGCCGTCCACCCGAGGATGGTTCGCCCCCTGCTAAGGGGCTCCTCAGACGGCACATCGGGATGGTCGATCTTGATCACAAAGCGAATCATCACCAGCCAGAACACCCACACATCGCCAAGCTGAAACAGCCACGGAAATCGCTCGATGGCGCCGGCGATGGACGGATCGATAGACTGCTTCAGCCACAGAAGCCACGCCGTAGCATCGCCATCAGCTGTGGTCACCAGCAGTTGATGAATAAGGCCGATAAGCCACAGGATGGCCAGCGCAAACATGCTCCACCAGAGAAAGCGCGCAATGGTGTGCTGACGCTTACCGATGAGAGCATAGAGGACGTGTCCGCCGTCGAGCTGACCAAACGGAAGCATGTTGAGCGAGGTGACGAACAGTCCGAACCAGCCCACACAGAGAAACGGATAGTGGTAGATCTCGTTCATCGGCGGCACAAAGGCATGGTCCGAAAAGATCTGCCGCAGCAGCTCGAACAATAGCGTGTTGTCGAAGGTGAGTCCACTCGTAGGAATGCCCGTTACCGCATACTCAGGATGGATCGACATCAGATAGTCTTGCGACGGCAAGGTCATAAACCCTGTTATGAGGATCACCAGGCAGGCGGCAAAGCCTGCCAGTGGACCCGACACACCAACATCGAAGAGTTCGTTGCGCGTCATCATCGGCGAGCGCGTGCGGATCACCGCACCAAACGTCCCAAAGGGCATCAGCGTTGGCGGAACCGGAATCAGATACGGCAGCGACGAGGCAATGCCATGACGCATCGCCGCGAGGTAATGTCCATATTCGTGCGCCAGCAGAAACGACATTGCTAGGATGGCATACGACAGACCCGATGCCCAGTTGGCGATCTCCATCGGATTCTTCATTGCCCATGCCGTGCCGGCCATGGTGCACGTGGCCAGCGTTGCTGTGATGAGTCCGATGTGGACGAATATTTCCTTGACCGTAGGGGGCTGCCAGTGGCGCACGGCCCCGGCAGATGCCTGATCGAACCGTTGATAGCCCACGGTTTACTCCTCCGATGCCGCGCTATCGGTCTTCTCGGGCCGCATCTGCGGGAAGAAGAGCACGTCGCGGATGGAGTCGTTGTTGGTCAGCAGCATCACGAGTCGGTCGATGCCCATGCCCATGCCGGCCGTTGGCGGAAGGCCAACGTCGATGGCATTGAGGAAATCATCGTCGATCACCATTGCCTCGTCATCACCTGCAGCGCGGATGCGCGACTGGTCTTCGAGACGTTCTCGCTGATCGAGTGGATCGTTCAGCTCGGAGAAGGCATTGGCCACTTCCTTGCCCATGATGAAGAGCTCGAAGCGCTCCACAAGCCCCTTTTCAGAGCGGTGTGCCTTGGCAAGGGGCGACATTTCAACCGGGTAGTCGATCACGAAGGTCGGCTGGATAAGGTGCGGCTGCACCTTGACGCTGAAGATCTCATCGAGGATCTTCATGGCGCTGGACTTGGGGTCAACGTCAACATCAATGGAGCGGGCCGCAGCGAGAAGTTCTTCGCGCGAAAGTCCACGCAGATTCAGCCCCGTATGCTCGGTAAAGAGATCGAACATCTTTGCCCGCTGAAAGGGGCGAGCAAAGCTGATGGACGTGCCCTGAAACTCCACCGTTGTGCTTCCGCAGGATTCGCTCACGATGGTGTGAAGAAGCTCCTCGGTCATGTCCATCATCCACCAGTAGTCCTTGTAGGCCACATAGATCTCCATGGCCGTGAACTCCGGGTTATGGGTCTTGTCCATCCCCTCGTTGCGGAAGTTCTTCGAGATCTCATACACACCTTCGAAGCCCCCTACAATGAGGCGCTTCAGATACAGCTCATCGGCAATGCGCAGATACAGCGGAATGTCCAGCGCATTGTGGTGCGTCACAAACGGACGTGCCGTGGCTCCACCGTAGATCGGCTGCAAAATGGGTGTTTCCACTTCGAGGTAGCCGCGGTCATCGAAGAAGCGGCGCATGGAGCGGATCATCATCGATCGCTTGATGAACGTGTCTTTGATGTCGTGATTGGCAATCAGGTCCAGGTAGCGCTTGCGATAGCGCTGCTCCTTGTCGGCAATGGCGTCATAGCGCGTAACCGAGCCGTCCTCATGCACCTCTTCCTTGCCCACCGGAATGGGCGTGATGCTCTTGGTAAGCATCGTTACGGTCTTGGCATGTACGCTGATCTCGCCCATGCGCGTGCGGAACACAAAGCCCTCGATGCCGATGATGTCGCCTAGGTCAAACAGGCGCAGGTTCTCGTACATCGCGCCCAGCTCATCCTGCTTCAGATAGATCTGGATGCGGCCGTGCATGTCCTGGATGTGACAGAACGAGGCCTTGCCCATCTTGCGCATCGACATGATGCGTCCGGCTACGCGGACATTGGCAAGGGGCTCCGGGGCCTCATCCACAAAGCTTGTAAGGATCTCTGCCGTGGTGTGCGTTTTATCGAACGACTCGGGATACGGATTGATACCAAGCTCACGGAGCTCGCGCAGCTTGTCGATGCGGATAAGCTCCTGTTCATTGCGTTGGTGATTCGACATCGTCGATAGTCCTGCTGAGAAGTGAATACGAGACCAACAAAAATAGCCGATGTGGCTTACTGACGCTGACGTCGTTGCTTGCGAGCTTCGAACATCACGATGGCCGCAGCCACCGAAGCGTTGAGCGATGACACCGCACCATGCATCGGAATCTGCACTACCTGGTCGCACAGAGCGCGCACGCTCGGGTGCAGTCCCTCGCCCTCGCTGCCGATAACGATAAGCGTTGGTCCGCCATACACCGATTCCGAATACTCACTGGTGGCGGGAAGTGCCGTACCCACAACATGCCAGCCGTTAGCCTTGCAATGCTTGAGTGTTTCCGATACGCGGGCCACCTTGGCAACGGGCAGTGTTTCGAGCGCACCGGCCGAGGCCTTGATGGCCGTTGGCGTGATAGGCGCGCTGAACTTGGTCGGAAGGATCATGCCGAACACACCAGCCCCCTGAGCACTTCTGGCAATGGCTCCCAGATTATGCGGGTCAGTGATGCCGTCGAGCACAACAACAAGCGGCTCTGCTTCGTGGGCAAGAGCCTGCGAGAGAAGATCATCAAGGGTAAGGGGCTCACGTGCCGCCCGCAGAGCAATCACACCCTGGGCGTCGTTCACAGCCAGACCCAGCGAGCGTTCGAGGTCGTTGAACTTGCGTCGGTCCATCGTGGAGCAGACGACATCGCGCTTGCGGGCCTCGGTGCGCAGCCACTGCATGGTGGCATCGTCGATGCCATACACAACGAGGATCTTCTCAATGGTGGTGCCGGCAGCAAAGGCCTCTGCTACGGCCCTGCGTCCGACAACGTAGCTGGAGGCGGTGGTTGATGCGTCGCTCATTCGTGTGCTGCCAGGAGTGTTTCGAGAGTTGTGGCCAGACGGACAACATCAGCAAAGGAGGTGTAGAGCGGAGCCGGTGCCATGCGGATAACGCTTGGCGTGCGCCAGTCAACAATGACGCCATGAGCGATGAGCTGTTCGAAGATCTCACGTCCGTTACGATCGAAGTGGACGCTGAGTTGCGCGCCGCGCTGCTGCGCGTCCGACGGTGTGATGATGCGGATCCAGTCCCGCGTCGAGATCACCTCCGTGAGAAGTCGCTCAAGAAATCCCGTGAGCAGATCGCGCTTGGCCGAGATGCGCTCCATGCCGGCACGATCGAAGATCTCCAGTGAGGCCATCAGCGCGGCAAGCGGCAGCACCTGGGCGTTGGAGAGTTGCCAGCCATCTGCCCCGTGACTCGGCACAAAGGAATGGGCCATCGAGAAGCGTGTAGCTTCATCGTTGCCCCACCATCCGGCCAGACGCGGCAGATCTGCGCGGTCGGCATAGCGCTCATGAACGTAGAGTCCGGCAACAGCACCAGGCCCGGCATTGAGATACTTGTACGAGCACCACACCGCAAAGTCTGCGTCCCAGTCGTGCAGATGCAGCTGCACATTGCCCACGGCATGGGCAAGATCAAAGCCCGCCATGGCGCCGGCGTCGTGCGCCGCCTTTGTGATAGCAGCGATGTCGAAGAATTGTCCGGTGTAGAAGTGCACCCCACTGAAGAGCACCAATGCTGCTTCGTGTCCACGCGTTCGGATGGCCTCGAGGATGTCTTCGGTGGTGAGTGTTGAAGCCCCTTCACGAGGAGCGATCTCGATCATCGACATTGCCGGGTCCAGTCCGTGCAGACGGATCTGACTCTCGATGGCATAGCGATCTGACGGGAACTCGCCCCCTGCACAGAGAATCGCATGACGCTGCGGCGTTGGACGGTAGAACGAGGTCATCATCAGATGTAGGTTCACCGTCAGCGTGTTCATCGCCACCACTTCGTGTGGACGTGCACCAACGAGCTTGGAAAGGGGCTCGGCAAACCACCGGTGGTAGGAGACCCATGGACGGCGCGACTGGAAGTGTCCTTCCACGCCGTAGCGACGCCAGTCTTCGAGTTCTTCGGTGATCAGCGTCTCGACGCGCTGCGGCTGAAGTCCGAGCGAGTTGCCGCAGAAATAGGCCACGGGCTCACCATTGCGCTGCGGAAAGGCAAACAGCTCGCGGTAGGAAGCAAGCGCATCTTCTGCGTCCAGCTGCGCTGCGGCATCGGTCCATGATGTGTGATGGGGCTTCATTCGTCGGTCGTTCTCTTCGTGATGTTGCGGGGTAATCGTGCTAATTTGCGTTATTGTTTTCAACGGGGACCCATTCTAATGTCACCAGTCCGCTCGATCGTCATCCTTGCCGTCCTGGCCGGAACACTCGCCATCATGGGGTGCGACGCGATTCATTTTATGGATCGGAAGCGGACAATGACCTTTGCGTGTCGTCGGGATCCGGCAAAGTGGATGGCGACCTGTGAGACCATTCTAGGTCAGAACGGATATTCGGTGGTTGACCGTGATCCTTCTTCCAACGTCATCATCGCCCAGGATTCGATCACCGAACTTGAATACCGCTACACGCTCTTGGTGCGCACCTTTAAGATCCAGCACACCGGCGACTCTGCCCACATCGACGTGTATTCGGTTTCCACGCGGTTGGATGGCAGCGATGTAACGCAGACCTGGGACCGCAAGTGGGCCGGCGAAGAGGTCAAGTCCTGGATGCGCCCCATCCTGTCGCAGATCGAAGCAAGCTGCGGAACCGCTACGCCGCTGGGTCCGTCAGACAAGCGATAACGATCCGTCCGGCACCTCAAGCTCCATCATCAGCATCGCCGAGGCCACGGTCTTGCCCTGAGCGTCGAGCTTGAGCGACACGGTGCCGCCCCCTCCCAAAATGTTGGGGAGCAGAAAGTTCACCGCCCACAGGTTGGGCATCTCGAAGCGCTCCACCGTGCCGTGGCACATGCCGGCAAAGTACTCCTGCACCCGCTCGGCCGTAAGATGGTCGCGCAGAATCGGATACCATTCCTCTTTGAAGGCGATCACGCCACAGTTGGCGGCGTCGCCCTTGTCGCCGCTGCGAGCATGGGCGATCTGGGATAGTCGAATCTTCATGGCGCAAATGTACGAAGGGGGCGCGATGTACGTCTTTGGGGCCGAAATCAGGGCAGAATCCAGTAATTTTGCCCGCTATCACCACGACGTCGGAACAATCCAGGACCGGGAGGAACGTATGAACCGGATCATGTTCAAATCAAAGATCCACAGAGCCCGAATCACGCAGGCTGACCTCTATTACGAGGGCAGTCTGACGATTGACGAGGACCTGATGGAGCAGGCCGACCTTCTCGCGTATGAAAAGGTCTCGGTGGTGAACATCAACAATGGCGAGCGCTTCGAAACGTACGTTATCCCGGGCACGCGCGGAAGTCGCGATATCTGCCTCAATGGTGCCGCTGCCCGCAAGGGTCACGTTGGTGACGAGGTCATTATCATCAGCTACACTACCATGCCCGAGCAGGAAGCCCGCGCATGGCAGCCAACGGTAGTGCTGGTGGATGCCAACAACATGCCGGTAAGCGTATCGAACAGCGTCGAAGCCTACACGCACTATCCTCCGCTGTCGTGACCGAACACACTCTTTCGACTACACCCCTTGCGGTTGTGATCCTTGCCGCCGGCAAGGGCAAACGCATGGGCGATCCGGAGCGGGCCAAGGTTCTAACGCCGCTCTTTTCAAAGCCACTTCTGGGCTACGTTCTGGATCAGGCGGCACCGCTAGCCCCTTCCCGAATCGTGGTCATCATCGGACATCAGCGCCATGCCGTGCGCACCTTCGTGAGCGAGTATTCGCCAACGTCAACCTGCGCGGAACAACTCGAGCAGCTTGGCACGGGTCACGCCGTGATGCAGACGCGCCAGGCCCTTGACGGCTTCGACGGCGATGTGCTGATCCTGAGCGGAGACGTGCCACTTGTGCGCACATCAACACTGCAGCACCTGGTGCAGCAGCACCGCGCTTCGGGAGCAACCGCCACGGTGCTCTCGGCCCGCGTCCCGGATGCCACCGGCTATGGACGCATTGTGCGCGATGGTCAGGGGGCTCTGCAGTCTATCATAGAACACAAAGACGCCAACGACGAGCAACGCTCGATCGACGAGATCAACTCGGGTATCTACGTTGTGGATGCCAATGCCCTTTTCGATGCGCTCTCGCATGTTGGCAACAGCAACGCCCAGCAGGAGTATTACCTGACGGACATCATCGGAATCTTCGGCGCCCAGTGTATGACCATCAGCGCCTGGTGCGGTCCATCGTGGGAAGAACTTCACGGCATCAACACGCCGGCTGACCTTCAGCGGGCGGCCGACATCATGCAATCCGGAACACTGGTATCATGATCTCTCAGATCGATCATATCGGCATTGCCGTGCGCGACATCGACGCCGCAATGCAGATGTACAGCAAGATCTTTGGCGTGGAGTCCTTCCATCGCGAACAAGTCCCGACGCAGGGCGTAGATGTTGCCTCATTCGAGCTCAATGGCGTACGCATCGAACTCACGGCCGCTCTTTCGGAAACATCGCCGATCGCCACATTCATCAGTAAGCGCGGCGAAGGCATTCATCATGTGGCCTTTCGCACGGATGCGATCCAGGCCGACCTTGACCGCCTTGCCGCTGACGGCGTGCGCCTTGTGCACACCGAGCCGCAGGTGGGCGCTCACGAGATGCTGATCGCCTTTATGCACCCGTCATCAACCGGCGGAGTTCTCATGGAACTCTGCACGCCCAAGCACTGACAATACCACCAAGCCATGGCACGACTGACATTGCTGCGACACGGCGAGTCGCAATGGAATCTCGAAAACCGTTTCACCGGATGGGTCGACGTTGACCTCTCCCCCAAGGGCGAAGGCGAAGCACGCCGTGCCGGCACTCTGCTCCGCGACGTTCCGTGTGATGTGCTCTTCACGTCGGTGCTTAAGCGTGCCATGCGCACAGCGGAGATTGCTCTGACGGAGGCTGGTAAAACGGGGCTCCCCACGCACCGCGACCAGGCCCTGAACGAACGTCACTACGGCGATCTGCAGGGACTGAACAAGGCCGAGACCGCCGAGAAGTATGGCGCTGAACAGGTGCATGTGTGGCGTCGCTCCTACGACGTGCCTCCGCCAGGGGGCGAGTCACTGGCCGACACGCGCGCTCGCGTAGCCCCCTACTTCGACGAGCATATTGCCCCGCTTCTTCGCGACGGCACCAACGTGCTTGTTGTGGCCCACGGCAACTCGCTCCGCTCGCTTATCATGATCATCGAGAACCTTACGCCCGAGGAGATCCTCAAAACGGAGATCGCTACCGGCGTGCCCATTACCTACGAGCTGGATGCCGACCTGCATGTGGTGTCCAAGTCCGTCCTTACCTCCCCTACGGAGTAACATGAATCGCATACTTCTCTCTGCGCTCACGGCCATACAAATAACGGCCCAGGGCCTTGCACAGACAAGCCCGCCGCCTGTTCTGCGGGCCATGAAGGCCGAACTCGACCGCACAATGTCGGGTCTGGCTGGTAAGCAGCCAGCCCCCTACTTCCTCTCCTATGCCGTTGCGGAAGTGAACACCACGGTCATCACCGCCTCCATGGGTGGCATCGACGTGAACACTACCAGCAAGAGCCGCATCCTGGACGTGGACCTGCGCGTGGGAAGTCATGCGCTGGATAATACGCGCAGCATCCGCGGTGTGGCCTTTGAGATGGGAAGGGGCACGCGTGGCGTGGAAATGCCCTCGGGCGATGATGAGCGCTCGCTGCGCAGCATCATCTGGTCGGCCACAGACAAGGCCTACCGCTCGGCTGCCGAGCGCTACGGCAAGGTGCTGACGAATCTGCAGGTGAAGGTGCGCGAAGAAGACAGCTCGGCCGATCTTACGCGCGAGCAGGCCTATGTGTCGATTGCTCCACCAAAGGACTTCCAGTTCGACACAGAGATGTGGCGCGACCGTGTGCGGTATCTGAGCGGGCTCTGTGCCGGACACGAGCACGTTCTGATGGGGCGGGTGTCCTTTCAGGCAGATCTGCTCGTGAAGTACTTCGTGAACTCCGAAGGATCGATGATCGTGACCTCGGAGCCGATCGTAAAGATGTTTTTGATCGTCAAGAGCAAGGCCGATGACGGTATGAGCCTGCCGCTGTATGAGAGTTACTCGGCGTATTCGGCCGACCGGTTACCGTCGCGGGATCAGATGGAGAAGGACCTGCGTCGGATGCTGGATCTGTGCGTAAAGCTCCGCACAGCCCCCTTGATGGAGACCTACTCGGGTCCGGCCATTCTCTCCGGACGTAGCTCGGGCGTATTCTTCCACGAGATCTTCGGCCACCGCGTCGAGGGTCACCGCCAGAAGGACGTCAACTCGAGCCAGACCTTCAAGACCTTCCTCGGCAAGAAGATCCTACCGTCGTTCATCAATGTTGTCTTTGACCCAACGAAGAAGGAACTCAATGGTCAGGACATCGTGGGTGCCTTTGAATACGATGATGAAGGCATGCCCGGCAAGCGCGTTGTTGCCGTTGAGCAGGGAGTGTTCAAGAACTTCCTGATGTCGCGGGCACCTATCGAGAACTTCCCCGTCTCCAATGGCCACGGCCGGCGTCAGCCGGGTCTGAAGACGGTGTCGCGTCAGTCCAACCTGATCGTCGAGGCAACGCAGACGGTTTCCATCGACTCACTGCGTAGCGCACTGCGTGCCGAATGCCGACGTCAGAACAAGGAGTTCGGGTTGCTGTTCGAAGACATTCAAGGGGGCTTCACCTTCACCGGTCGCACAGTACCGAATGCGTTTAACGTGCAGCCCCTTGTGGTGTACAAGATCTTCGCCGATGGTCGGGCAGATGAGCTCGTACGTGGCGTTGACCTGATCGGCACGCCGCTGACGACGTTTAACAACATTGTGCTGGCAGCCAACGACCTTGGCATTTTCAACGGAGTGTGTGGTGCCGAATCCGGCGGTGTGCCGGTAAGTGCAAGCTCGCCAAGCCTGTTGGTATCAACGATCGAAGTGCAGAAGAAGCAGAAGTCGCAGGCAAAGCCACCGCTGCTTTCCGACCCAACACTCACCAGCACTGGCGGAGGTCAGCCATGAACATGCTCCGCACGCCCCTTGCCATCGTCGCGCTGACGATCATAACGTCCATTATTTCATCTGCGCAGTTCGATCCACGTGTTGTCTTCGATTCCATGCGCACCGAAATGCAGCGCTCTATGACTGAACTGCATCTGGGTGATCTGCCGCGTCCGTACCACATGGAGTACCTGCTTCAGGTACGCCGCTCGGTGAACATGCATGCCGTGCTGGGCACCATCGAGAACATCGACACCGGAATCGTGGCTCGCCTGACCGTGCGTGTGCGCGTTGGCGGGCCGGTGTTCGACAACACCAACTTCTTCGACGTCAGCCTCGGCTTCTTTGGGTCAAGCGATGACGAAGAGGGTTTTCGTAACCGACGCATTCCCTACGAGGTCACCGCCGAGGCGCTGCGTCGCGAGCTGTGGCTTGCCACAGATGCCTGTTACAAGCAGGCCGTCGAGATCTTCGCAAAGAAGCAGTCGTCGCTCAAGAACCGCACGCGCAAGGATACTACCGAGGATTACTATCTCATCCCTGGACGCAGCATCAGTGATGTGCAGCCTGATGTGCGCATTGATCTTCCGCAGCTTAGCGCACTAATCACCGATCTGAGTGCCGTGTTCCGCAACTATCCCGCAATTCACACCTCGCGAGTTGGCATTGAAGTGATCCCCGAGGAGACATTCTACCTGAGCTCCGAGGGTATGGAGATGCACAAGACCGAGATGACAACCGGACTCGAGGTCATCACTTCCACGCAAGCGCCCGACGGGATGCCACTGGCGCAGACCTATGCTGCGTACGGCATGGCTCCGGGCGATCTGCCATCGCGCACGCAGCTGCTGGCCGACGTTCGACGCGTTGCCGAAACGCTCACCAAGCAAACCACCGCGCCGACCATCGAAGCCTACTCTGGTCCAGTGCTGTTCGAGGGTCAGGCCAGTGGCGCTCTGCTGGGTCAGCACTTCGCCCCCTACCTTGTTGCTCAGCGTGCTCCTCTATCGGAAGGGGGCTTCTCCACCAACGAACGCTCGATGGCATTTCAGAACAAGATCGGCGCCCGTGTGCTGCCGGAGTTTCTGTCGGTGAGCGACCTGCCAACCACCACCAACTTTGGCGGACGCGTAACGGCAGGCAGTTACCGCGTTGACGACGAGGCCATGGAGGCGTTGAATGTAACCCTCGTTGATAAAGGCTACCTACGCACGCTGCTCTCATCGCGCGTGCCTACCAAGCGCGTCAAGGGCACGAACGGTCATCAGCGAGGGGGCGGAGCAATGTTCAGCGTCATTGACGTGAGCACCAAGGACGTCAAGAAGCAGCTTACGCCTATCGAGATGAAGAAGCGTCTGCTGAAACTCGTCAAGGATCGCGACCTGCCGTACGGCGTCATCGTGCGCACGGCCATGGATCAGAACCTGCTCTTTACCGGTGTGTTGCGTCAGCTCGGCAACGAACTCCCAGTGGGTCAGGGAGAAGGCAAGCTCGGCCTGCTCGAGGCCTACCGTATTTACCCTGATGGACGCGAGGAACTCCTCCGCGGCGTCGAAGCTGCCGGCCTTGCGCCATCGATCTTCAAGGACATCCTTGCCGTGTCCAAACAGACCACCGTGCACAACTTCCTCGCACCTGCCGTCATCCCATCGTTCATCTCCGGCGGCTCGTCCTACCTCATCTCCACCATCCACACTCCCGACCTTCTCATCGAAGACGTCGAGATCCGTCCCCTCGAAGGCGACATGCCAAAGCCCCCGGCATTGGCGAGCCCGATGGAGTAAGCGCTTCGCGCGAGGAGCAGCTTCGGGTACTTCGTCATTCCTGCGAAAGCAGGAATCCATCTTCGTCAGTCCCGAGGCTAGGG
>JBJTEQ010000067.1:0-7573 GCA_046092945.1 Kapaibacterium sp. (SeqCode) | reverse complement strand
GGGATGTGTAGATTTCCGAGTTCGACGGCTTGTTCTGGGCGGCCTTGCCTAGGTACTCCACAAACGCCGTATCTGTCATTTTGGGGTGGTTCATCCCGATCGGCATTGAGGCGATGCACGTGAAGAAATCCAGGTAGGTCTTCTGCGAACGGGCTTCTACGAGCCATGCACCATGACTGTTGTCAAGGTCTATGACGTGGTCGAAACCATCCACAAGGATATAGTCGCGCAGGGTCGGAATGACCTCATTGGCGGAGACGGCAAAGCGTGGCGAGTATGCATTCATGTCGGCGAAAATACGGACGGGCAAACCAATGAGTTGCAGATTCAATACATGAAACTTGCTACGCAGTCGTTTCTGGGTGGGTGACCTTTTGTATATTGGCCACTGCTTCTCGGTAGGGGGAGTAATTGCGTTCACATCTTCGACTTTAGGAGTGGCGATGACAGCAAGCGGACATGCAGCAGTTCCAAAAGCTGGGTTTCAACACACGGCTATGCTTTTTGCAATGACGGCAGCAATTGCTGCCCTTTTCTACTATCTCGTGATTCCGACGGCTGTGCAGATGGCTGTTTCGAATCTCTTCGCCCCTGAAGTCAGCGAAAAAAGTGGTGAGAAGTTCGACTACGTCATCCCGGGCGTTAAGGCCCTGATGTCAAAGGAGGCCTCTGCGATGGCTCCGGCCGAACGCGTCACAAAGGCAAAGGCGGCTGGTCTCAAGCAGTTGGTGAAGCCAGAATACGTATTTGACTTTGAAACTGGTGCTGACCGTACAGAGGAACGAGACGGGTATCGTAAGGAGCACGGAACATGGGTTCTGCGTGCAACAGAGGAGGGTGGTCTTGGTGAGAACTCGATCATCATTGAGCCGCCGACGGGATTTGTTATTCTTTGCTTCGCAATTGGGTTCACGTTCGCCGTTTTCATCAGCTTCTTCTTCCCGAGCAGCCTCGGATTTATGGCCCAGAAGGTTGACCGTGAGATCCACCACACGAAGACGAAGATTCGTTTGCAGTCGGGCTTCCCGGAAGAAATCGTTGAATTGCTCGTCATGCCGGATCGTGATCTGAACCAGCTCGAGCACAAGGATGTTCGTGCGGCATTCAAAGTTGTCTGGGACCGCACGGCTCAGGAATCAGAAGAGGATGCCAAGGCACGCGGCCGTCGTCTCATTCGTTTCGACGAACTCTTCACGCCAGATGTTGCCCTCGCAGACTTCCGCCGCGGAGCACTGTTTATTCGTATCAACGAGTTCTTCTCTGACTTCGTTGTGAAGGAAATCCTCGACACAACGGCCGGTATTGAGTGGTCGCGCAACCGTGCAAAACTCCTTGGTGGTCTGCGTCTGTACATGGCACACCACTTCACCGAAAAGTATTCGAACAACGTTACGGGTCTGGCCTATTTCGGTGCTGCTATCCTGATCGTTATCATCGGTATCCGAGGTCTGAAGTTTATCCCAGCGACGAAGCCATCGCTGATCCTTGCGGCTATCTCGCTTGAAGGTACTCTGCTTGCCCTTCTGGCCTTTGGTCTGGTCTACACAGAAGGTGAAGAGCGTATGGACAAGCTTATGAAGAAGATGGAAGATGCCAGCAAGAGCCAGCTCGAAACGATGAAGGATGTGTCAGAGGACATGCACTCGATGGCAAGCGCTCTCGTTGGCGAAACGTCGGAGATCATCAAGAAGAAGGTCGAGGCGGCAATCGCGGAAGCACTTGCCAGTGACGACAACGTCAGGCGCGTTGTGTCTGATAAGGTTGCCGAGAAGATCATCGTTGCCATGCGCGAGGCCTTCCCGACGCCAAAGCACAACGGTTAATCTGACCATCAGCAGCTCACACGAAAACATGTCAGGCGCCGTGATACATCAGAATGTGTCACGGCGCTTTTCGTTAATGCCGAAGATCTTTTCATATCTGATACTCAGCATCGTCGCTTTTGCATCGATGACAGCTCAGAACTCGTCGACGTCAGCCGTCGTTCGAGAGGGGGCTCTGCATGGCGCAGTTGTCCGAGATCCGGTGACGAATGAGCTACAGCTGCGGCACAACGCGCGAGGACGTTCATCGCGGGATCCACGTCGACACGTGCTCGAATACGCCATCTACGTACCCGGGAATGATGTCATCTCGGTTGGCATGTGCCAGCCCCCTGAGATGAAGCCATTTGTTACAGTTGTTCCCGGCGGCTCATACGGCGGACGGTCGGTTGTTCGAGTTGAAGTTGATCTTCTGGCATATGTCGCAGCAGGTTTTGCAATGCCACGCAACCTCGTGGTCCCGGTGCAATGGGCCACGCCTCTCTTGTCCGGACCTAGCATCAATCCGCCAGTCGGCCCTGCTGTCATAAATCATGATTGGACGCCAATACTCCAGCGTAGAAACGAGAAGACCGTTGAGTCTGTTCAGGATATTAGCGATCCTACCCAATGGTATCATCGAGGTGGTTCATTCGTGAAGCTCGAAACGGAACACGACGGCGTGGCCCTGATTCATGCGTCAGCGGTGATGCCGCTGGCCACGTTTAGATCGTTGGATTCGATCGCTCTCTTTTGGAGGGGGCGTCAGCAGCCGATACATGTTGTCGATGCTGACGCGTCGGCGTCATTCACGCTGGGTGACAGGATCTATTTTCTCGGACGACATGCCGTGGGGGACACAACCTATTTGGACGAGTCCGACACTTCAGCAATCTTTTACCTTACAGGCTCGTTGTCAGGAGAAGCTCCGCTTCGCTATTCAGCCAAGAAGGATGAGCCAATTGACTCCGTGTTCTTCTCACTCGAGCGGCATGTTCACATTGAACTTGATACCGGATACTTCCACCCTGGCAATGGAGCGGACGATGACAATGGTCCACTCCTGACGCGGCGCGCAGCACTAGAGGGTTTTTACTGGACTGGTTTGAATGCACGCCAACAGCAAGCAGCCGCGTTCCCGATACCCTTCACATCGTCACTTTCTGGTGATGTGGAGCTATCAGCAACGATCGTTACAACAACCGATTCACGAGCATACGATCCCGACCATGCAATTGATGTTGTGTTTCCCGGTGATTCTCAGGCACGTCGACTTGAAGTCAACGGGTATGGACGATTCCGCATCTCAGACACCATCCGTGCCGAAGATCTGTCGCCAGGAACAAACAGTGTATATGTGAGGGCTACTGGCTTTCCGGAGAGATTATCCAAGAATGACTGGTCGAGTCTCGTTCTCGTCGACGCAGTAGATGCGCGAGGTCAGGGGGCAAGCATTGCTAGTAGCGGACGGCTAGACGGTAGGGTCTCTCTTGATCGAAATGCGGCACTGCAAGTGTCGAATCTCCCGTCGGCGGAGTTCATCGTCATTGACACGGTTCGCGGTGAATTGTTGATGGGTAATGCCACTCGACGCGAATATTCTGTTCGTGCCGGAGTCTGGCCAACGCGCAACACAAAGAACCCTGTGCAGATTGTCAGCGCTCGCTATGCGCTGGCTGTCACCATTGATGATCAGCTTGTACAAAGTGATAGTGTGGACACGTTCGCCACTGTCTTGTTCAGCGGCACTCCAGCACGTCCGGCTCTGCAGTTGCACACCGATGCCGCGTCGCTGATCAGAAGTGTCGAGCAGGCGCCGCCTTCCGCGCCTCTCGTAATTGTACAGACAAGAGGTTTGCCTGATGCCAGCATTGTTGCCGCGCTTCGCTCGCGAGGCGTTCAGTTTGATCCAGGTTCGTTTCCATCGGGATGGGTGTGCAGCATCGTTGGTTCAGATTCCTGGGTTAGCGCCCCGTCTCGTCACGTTAAGAGCTATCTCAGTGATGTCGGTACGAGCTGGACTGGTGGTGTGAACCTAAGCCGTGGGGAGCATTCCGTCTTCATCGGCAGCGGACCGGGAATTGAGACCGCCAGAGTAAGTGCCGCCACAAATGGGTTCCTCAGCAAGCGCGACTGGTCAGACGGAGCAGGCGTGATTGCCATAGTGCATGGCGAGCTTCTACCGGAGGCACGTCGATGGGCTGAGCATCGCGAATCATACTCTGGTAAGAGTGTAGTGGTGGTTGACGTTGCTGATGTGTTTGAAGCCTATGGAGCTGGACGTCATGATCCGCGCGCACTGCGCGCGTTCTTGCGTGATGCATGGCAACGGTCAGAGAAACACACGCCTACTCACTGTGTACTCATTGGTAATGCGAGCTGGGATATTCGACAAGCTGTGCGTCGCGGTAACGTCGACGCTTCCCGTGTGGATCAGGTGCCAACCTACGGACGGCCAAGTAGTGATCTGTGGTTTGGCCTCCTTGACGATGAGTTCGATATGCAGACCCCGGAACTTATCGTCACTCGGTTCCCGTGTTCAACACCTGCAGAGGCCAAGGTTCTTGTCGACAAGATCATAACGGCTGATACGACGCCGTATGCCCCCTATATGAGACGTTTCCTGTACGCGGGAGGGGGCGATAGCGATGACAGTTTCTGTGAGATATATGAGCGGATCTTGCGTGACGAATTCGGCACGGGCGTGTCATTTGTCGAACCACCGCTTTGTATCGATACGGTAACAATATGCAGTAAGAGTGTTGATAATCCGGGCCGTCGCATCCGTGAGCAGATCAATCAGGGTGTAGGGCTTGTGAACTTCATCGGACACGGTGGAACAGAAGTCTTTGACATTGACGATTGGCGACCAAACCAGCTCAATAACTATGGTCGGTATCCAATTCTCGGAACATTTTCCTGCCTTACCGGGTCCTACTCAAGTCCGTCGGCAATATGCGAGAATGCCAAGTACTTGCTCGAACCGGAAAAAGGGGCAGTTGGGTCAATTGGTTCGACGGGCTATCAGTACATCGGAATTGCCGACATGATGCACTACCTCTGTCATGAGGTCCTCTACAGCACATCAATCCGTGATTTAGGCGCGCTGACCTACGCCGCAAAGCTTACGTTCGCCAAATCAAACACGACCTATGGCAACAATGCAGCTTTCCAGTTCTGCGTTCTCGGAGATCCGTTTACCCGAGTGCGAATTGATACTGTTCCGGAATTGAATGTCGCATCTGATCGCATCTCCTTCAGCAACTCCGCAGGAAGCTCTCCGATTGTTGATGAGGATAGTGTCCTGCTTGTTCGAACGGACCTGTGGAATCAGGGCCTGGCAACTGAGAGGGACTTCGACGTGCGTCTCGTTCGGAGCATCGGTGCGTATTCCGACACCTTTACGTTGAACGTTGACGCTGGTTTCTGTCGCACGATGCCGTTGGAGTTTCGAGTTCCTATCGCCGGGATGCCAGGATTTCATCGGTTTATGCTGACAGCCGATCCGTCCGGTGTTATTGCGGACCAGACATCGAACAACGTCGCAACAGCGCAGTTGGATGTGCGTCGGCGCTCAATGGTGATTCTCGAGCCTGATGCCTATGAGGTTGTCGATCCATCAGCGCTTAGCGTCCGCGTTCTCGACGTCTTGTCGAAGCCGGGGAGCGAGAATGAGCTTGAGGTAGTGTTTGCAGTCTGTTCACGACCTGATACGTCAACGGTACTTCTACGCTCAACAGCAAAGGAGCCTCGTAGAAGTGTCGAAGGGGCTCCGATGATTATTGATTGGCGTCCGACGAGCCCCCTACAGCTTGACTCCGGACGTACGTACTGGATCGGAGTCTGGCCGCACGAGTCTGCGGGTGCCGCAGCAGCAAAGTTCGCCTGGCAACCATTCGTCGCATCAAAAGGAGCAGATCAGCCAACACGTCATCTTTTCCTTCCAGACGAGCTCTCAGGAGGGGATGCAGGTGTTGTGGATGTTCCGCGTAATGTGGTGACGCTTCCCAAGTTGCCGATACCAATGACGGTGCTTTCGGGTGGTAAACCCACGAGTGACCCGGTGCGCCAGCCGTATATGTCGTTCAGGCTCCGCGACAGCATCATTTTGGAGAATTCATTCCGACAGGGTCTGAACGTTGTTGTGTTTGCACCATATGACTCTGTGCCCCGCGCGATTCGTCGATACGATACATCGCCAAACTCGACGCCATTGGAAACGGGTCACAACGGCTATGCTCGTGAGTGTATCCGATTTCTGCGTGACTCTGTGCGGCCGACAGATATCGTAGCGATGGTTGCCTGTGATGAGTCGTTCACACGGTTTAAACGCGATACCTTGTTTGAGGAGTTTCGAGCGCAGCTGCGGCGCTTTGGTGCTCGCCTTGCTGATTCTCTGCAGCCCTCCTCATCCTATGTGCTTATTGGATCGGTCGGTGGCCAGACGAGCCCCCTTACAGAGAAGCACTCTGCCTCTGGTGCAATTGTGAGCTCCACGGTGGACGTACCGTTCACGGCCTCTGAACTGTCGTTGCCGCTACCACCTGTTGTAGTTGGTTGGTGGAACTCATTGCAGCTCCGCTCACGCGGAAACACTTCAGTCACATCGGTTCGAACGAGCTCCGCGGGAGCCACCGACACTGTTTTGATCTCCGGAGCATGGAGTCCGGAAAGTGGATACACATATCGAATGTCATCCCTATCGATGCGCGCTGATATGGATGATCCGGCGCCAATCGTCGAATCGATCGACATGGAGTATTCTCCTCGACCGCAGATCATTATCAATGGCGGTGGAAGGGTCTCAGACACTGCCTTGCGCGGGGACACGCTGATACTTAAGCCGATGGTGATCAATGCCCGACGCTTTTATTCGGATGTGACAGTATCGCTTCGGCTTACTGCGCGAGACACGACCGGTGACGTGCTGACTATTCAAACGGATACACTTAATGTATCCCCATCGTCTTCTGCTTTCGGTTCATACAAGGTCTCGACGGAGAGCGCTCCTCGGCAGATGCTTCTGCAGTACGAGGTCGACCCCGATGGTTCGTTGCCATTGCAACAACGGATCTTCTGGCGATGGAATGGTCTCGGAACCGTCGCTGAAGACACTACTGCTCCCGAGATCATTCTTTATGCCGACAATGTTCCATGTATTGATGGGGCTAAGGTAGCACCTGAGCCAAGGCTGTCAGTGCTTGTGACCGACAGAAGTAATCTGCCGATCGAGAGTTCTGATAACGTCACCGTGTTCGTGAATGGTACAAGGATCAGACGAGACAATGTTGCCGGCTGGGAGTTTCTTGGCACGTCGCGGTTGCGAGAGTCGTCCTCATGGGGAGCAGACGCACGGGCACTTTTGTCGTTTGTGTTTCCAATGGAGCCGGGCGAGAATCTTGTGATTGCGCGAGCACGCGATATCAGCGGTAATGGCGACACGGCGGAGATATCACTCTTTCGTCAGGATCAGTCTTCGATATCGAATCTCCTTGTCTATCCAAACCCGGCAACTGTCAAAGGAACCGTTACGGTAAAGTTCGACGTCGTTCTTGTCGATGCATCGGCGAATCTTCGTCTGTCAATCTATGATCTGCAAGGTCGCTTGTTCCGTTCGTCGACGATTCCAAGCACTCCCGGACGAAGCGCTGTGAAGCTTGATCTTGGTGACCGGGATGGCGCTCTAGAAGCTCCGGCGACGGGTATGTATACCCTGGTTGTAGAGCTTCTGAGTCAAGAGGGCAGAACATTATCCACAGTGACCAAAAACC
>JBJTEQ010000066.1:0-2497 GCA_046092945.1 Kapaibacterium sp. (SeqCode) | reverse complement strand
TGATTACGATCCGGCATCGAACGAGGGAAACTGGCGATACATTGCCGGACAGGGGGCTGACCCGCGTGGTGGGCGACGCTTCAGCATTGAACACCAGCAGCAGAGCTACGACCCAGATGGTCAGTACGCTTCCTACTGGCTCGGTGATGTGCGATGACAGAAGTACGTCTTATTCTCGGTGATCAGCTCAATGAAGACCATTCGTGGTTTTCGTCCATCGATCCATCAGTCGTGTACGTGATGATGGAGGTGCGGTCCGAAACCGACTACGTACGCCATCACGCGCAGAAGGTGATTGCCATCTTCGGCGCGATGCGTCGCTTCGCTGATATGCTTCGCAGTAAAGGTCATACTGTAGCATACGTTACGATCTCAGATCCAGACAATCGACAAGATCTCCTCGGGAATATCCAGAGCGTGGTTGGGCAGATGGGTGCTGCGTCATTCGCGTATCAGGAGCCTGACGAGTATCGCGTCGATCAGGTTCTGCTTTGTGCTGAGGAGACTCTCGGTATCCCCGTTCGATGCGTCTCGAGTGAACACTTCCTGACCGAGCGGAGCGACGTTGCTTCATTCTTTGCCGACAGTAAACGCTGGCTGATGGAGCGGTTTTATCGCATGATGCGTCGCAAGCACAATGTCCTTCTCACGTCAGAGGGGGAGCCTCTTGGCGGAGAGTGGAACTATGATGACGAAAACCGCGGTGCATGGAAAGGGGCTCCTGCTGAACCCAAAGACCTGCGTCCGCATCACGATCACAGCGCACTCTGGCATGAGATCCAGCAGGCAGGTGTGGTTACCATGGGGAACGCCCATCCCGAAGACGTTCGATGGCCGATCGACAGGCGTGAGGCGCTGCGTCAGCTCGATGATTTCCTCGAAACCGGACTTCGCCATTTCGGAACGTATCAGGATGCCATGCATCATGATGCTCGCCGTTTGTTCCATTCGCTCCTGTCCTTTGCCCTGAACGTGAAGATGATCTCGCCTCTAGAAGTGATCCAGCGTGTTGAGCAGACCTATCACACGGGTGGCATCGACATCAATCACGTCGAGGGCTTCATCCGTCAGATCCTCGGGTGGCGTGAGTATGTCCGTGGGGTGTACTGGGCACGTATGCCCGAGTATGTTGAGCAGAACTTCTTCGGTCATGACAAGCCCCTTCCCGAGTGGTTCTGGACCGGAGAGACCGATATGCGATGCCTGTCGCTTGCTATTGGTCAGTCGCTCGATATGGCCTATGCCCATCACATTCAGCGGCTCATGATCATCGGCAACTATGCGTTGCTTGCCGGACTCGATCCGAAGGCCGTGCACGAGTGGTATCTCGGCATCTACATTGACGCGTTTGAATGGGTGGAGCTTCCCAACACGCTGGGGATGAGTCAGTATGCTGATGGGGGATTCCTGGCAACAAAGCCCTACGTGTCCAGTGCGGCCTACATCAACCGCATGAGCGATTCGTGCAAGGGCTGTGCATTTGATGCCAAAAAGAAGACGGGTCAGGGGGCCTGCCCCTTCAACGCCATGTACTGGGACTTCTTTCGCCGGAATGAGGCCCAGCTGAGAACGAACCATCGTCTGTCGATGGTGTATCGACAGCTCGACCGCTCCTCGTAACTTCGCCGATGCAGAAAGCGCACATCCCGGCACTAACCGGCGTGAGAGCCGTTGCCGCCGGCATCGTCTTTCTCGGACATATGATCGGTTCGCATCATGATGTTGTGCCCGCCCCACTGCGATACGGCTGGACGGGTGTGAACATTTTCTTTGCGCTCTCCGGCTATCTCTTTCAGCATCTCTATGCTGAATCGCTTGTTGCCGGCATGTTCTCGTGGTCGGCATACATCAAGCGTCGACTCGTGCGCATCTATCCTGTTACGATACTCGTTGTGCTCCTGTCAACACTCTCGCTTCTTGGCAGTGTTTCGCCCCTTGACATTGGCCTGCACCTCACGCTGCTGCATGGTTGGCACCCGTACTACCGGATGACGCTCAACGCACCGATGTGGACGTTAACGCTGGAGGAGAGTTACTACATCATAGCACCGGTGCTCATCTACTACCTTGCCAAGTTCCAGTCCGACCTGCAGCGTCGGCTGGCTGCGTACTCTTCGGTGCGGGTTCTCGCAACAGCGATCCTGGTTGGAGTGCTGCTCTGGGCATTGTCGGTGGCATCGGGTAGGGGGATCGCCGAATACTACCGTGAGATAGCATACTTCTTTACCGGGCGCTGGGACCCGAACGTACTGACCTACACGGTATTCGGTCGGCTGGGAGACTTTGTTTCGGGCATGCTGGCGGCAAGTCTCATGACTCATTTCCGAGACCGTGTTGCCGGCAGGGGCGATGTACTTGTCGCCATCGGCACGGCATTCTACATCGCGTGTGTCCATGGCATCGTGTCGCTCGGTGGCCCTACCATGGCCGGCAATCACAAGCTTGGTACTCTCGCTCTAAACGGTCTCGCCCTCTGCGCCGCCGTCGTCATCGCTGG
>JBJTEQ010000065.1:0-5059 GCA_046092945.1 Kapaibacterium sp. (SeqCode) | reverse complement strand
GACTCTGGCGCGGGCGTGGCAATGCTACGGCCGATGATTACCTGCGCGCAGGACAATCGCTGCCATGGTATTCTGTGCTGCTGGGCGTGATGGCCACACAGGCAAGCGCCATCACCTTTCTCTCGGCTCCGGGGCAGGCATTCACTGACGGCATGCGCTTTGTGCAGTACTACTTCGGACTGCCACTGGCGATGATCGTCATCAGCGTGGTGTTCATCCCGATGTTTCGAAAGGTGAATGCCTATACCGCCTATGAGTTTCTCGAGCAGCGGTTTGATCGTCGCACACGGGTTACCACGAGTGCGCTATTTCTCCTGTCGCGCGGTCTTAGCACGGGGATCAGTATCTACGCGCCGAGCATCATTGTTGCAACGCTGCTCGACTGGAATATCTACGTCACGAATGTTGTCGTCGGTGGACTGCTTCTGCTCTACACACTCTTCGGTGGGGCCCGCTCAGTAGCGCATACACAGACGCTGATGTTCGGAATTATCCTTACGTCGATGGTTGCTTCAGGGGTCTTTCTCGTGCAAGGATTTCCGAATGATATGACGCTGACTGATGCACTGCGGCTGTCGGATGTAGCCGGGCGGCTAAACATCATCACCACAAAGTTCGATCTGCACGACAAGTACAACATCTGGTCCGGTCTGATAGGGGGCTTCTTTCTTGCCCTGTCATACTTCGGAACCGATCAGAGTCAGGTTGGACGGTTCATCACCGGAAAGAACATCCGCGAGAGTCGAATCGGCCTGCTCGTCAACGGAATCGTGAAGATCCCGATGCAGCTCGGCATTCTGCTCATCGGTGCATTGCTGGTGGCGCTCTATAGCGTTGTGCCAAGCCCCATGTTCTTCAACCAGTCTGTTGCGCACCGCGCCGATCGCGCGGAGCCAACAAAAGCCGCTGTTCTCCATCAGAAGTGGGATGTGGCCAATGCAGAACTGCAGCGCGCGGCTACTGCCGTTATCAGCGGAACAGAAGGTGCTGAGAACGACTACCGTAAGGCATTCGATGGCACAACGCGTCTGCGCACAGAGTACCGCACATTTGTGCGTTCGGCCGGTATCCTGGAGTCGAACGACACGAATTACATCTTCCTCCATTTCGTGCGGACGATGCTACCGGCCGGACTCATTGGTCTGATCTTTGCCGTCGTCATCATGGCATCGTGGGGGAGTATCTCCGCCGGATTTCATTCGCTTGCTACGGCCAGTGTCGTTGATCTGCGAGGTATCACCAACACCGCTGCCGACGTGACTGCGGCGCGCTGGCATACATTCATGTGGGCTGTATTTGGCATAGCCATGAGCATGCTTGCCACGCAGATGGGATCTCTGATCGAGGCTGTGAATATTCTCGGGAGCCTCTTCTACGGCCCCATCCTCGGGATATTCCTTGTGGCTTTCCTCGTCAAAAGAGCAAATGGCACCGACGTTTTCCGTGGTGCCATTGCTGCCGAACTGATTGTTATTGCCTTCTGGGCCTTGAACGTTGTCAGCTTTCTATGGCTGAACGTTGTTGGGGCCGTGACCGTGGTGCTCTACGCTCTTGTGAGCTCAGCGTACCACCGAGAACCGGCGCGTTAAACGTCCGGCTGAGGTTTCAAGAACGACGGTGTACGAGCCCGAAGCGAGGTCGCTCACGACAAGCTTGGTGTCTGTTGTGCCTACAGCAACTGCTGTGCGACGGATCTCACTGCCTGTGTTGTCGATGATCACCACCGATCCAACATCCGGGCCCACCCAGTGCAGCTGAACGACGTCTGTTGCCGGAACGGGCCAGACGTTGACAGAGAGACGCGACTCTTCGTCAACACCAGTGACCATCACATTGACCTCGTCGCTCTTCGTTGAGCGCCCACACTCGGACGACACGGTACACTGATACATACCCTGACGCTCAGCCGTTACCGAGGCGATCTTCAGTGTCGAGGCTGTGCCCTCTGGAGCTGGAACTGCTGTGCCATTTTGCGTCCATTGATACGTCAGGCCCGGACCTTCTGCCGTAACCGACAGCTCAAGTGCGGAACCAGCGCTGACAGACTTGGCAACTGGCTGCTTGGTGATAACAGGACTGTCTGAGATCTGCACCTTCGCCGCATCACTGGTCTTCGACCCGCACGATGTGGTGAGAACAGCATCGTATGATCCGGAGGCGTTTGCTGTTGGGGATGCAATGCTGTAGGTAGCACTCGTAGCGCCAGTGATGTTCGCCCCATCCTTGCGCCACTGATAGGTGGTGCCCGGTGTCGTTGTTGCGACCGACAATGTGAGCTGACGTCCGGAACATGCCATAACGCTTTGTGGCTGCGTCGTGATTGCCGGAACAACTCCCGTTGAGAAGGTCAGGGGGCTAAGGGCAACATTGCCACGGCTGGAGCGAACGCGCATCTGGATCGACCCGACCATGTCCTCGGCCTTTGGCGTCCAGGCGTATGAACGAGCCTTCAGACCGCTGACAATTGAGGTCCAGGTTGTGCCGTTTGTTGAGCGTTGCACGGAATATGTATCTGAAGCCTGCATGCCATCCGCACCCCATGAGATCGACACTTCAGATCCTTCGCAGAGGGACGGGTTCTCGGTTGGTGTGCGCCATGTCATCACACCAAACGGATACTTTTCGATGAAGGCCGAAAAGGCAGATGTCCCGACTGGCTTGCGAGAACCAACACGGTACACATCGTCAAAGGAATCAACGGCCAGTGCCAAGGGCTGATCAGTTCCCGGCGTACCCGTGATTGTGCAATATGTCTGCTCCAACGTGGTGAAACGGACGAGAAATCCGTCCTGATCGCCCCGTGGCTGCGAGGATGCACCGAGTCCGATGTCCGGGATCGACGCTGTTGTCGTGCCGACAGCGGTGACAACCGAACCAACGGAGCGGGCTCCTGTGATCCGGTCATCGCCGGCACCACCAACATACTGTGCTGAAACAAGCTTCAGACCATTCGATGAAACGGCCGCATAAAAACCATCGACTTTGCCACCGAACGTAGAGTTGACTTCAGCAGGAATCGGCAGGTCCTTCGAGCTGGTGTATCCCAAGAGGTAGGCCACGTCGTCTGGACCAACGGCAACACTCGTTCCAACGTCTACCCCTGCTCCACCGAAAAAGGCAGAATAAACCATCGTGCCACCAAGCTGAATCTTGATTACCACGGCATCTTGACCCCCGCCGAAGGTGTTGTCAAAACACACATTGCCCGTTTCTTCCCAGTGTCCACTCGAGCCACCGTAGTAGGGACATCTACCACCGTCATCAACCCAGACGCGAGTCTTCACGGGGAAGGTGGGGAAGTCCAACGAGGCAGTGTGTCCACCAATGACAGCATTGTTCTTCGAATCCACGGCGACGGATGTCATTTCATCATTCTCAACACCACCAAGGTAGCTTGCCGAGTTAACGGACTTTCCTGTAGCATCCAATGAGATGTAAAAGCCATCATTCTTGCCATTCTGCGTTTCATCAAAGCTGTTGATCGTCGGCAGCGACCTTGCCGATGCCATGCCGCCAACCACCACCACATCGCCCATTGGTCCAATCGCTATGGCATTGGCACGGTCGGCCCCTGATCCCCCGATGTACATACCGGCAATGACCGTCTTGAGATCCGCTGATAGTTTCGCGACAAAGCCATCAGTTGCCCCCTTAAAAGCTCCCTTAAGGGGCGATACAGGGAATGGCAGGTCGTTTGACGTTGTCTCACCACAGATCCACACCGAGCCATCGGCTGCCACGGCCATACCCGTGATCACGTCTTTGCCGGAACCACCAAAGGTTGCCGACGTCACGACAACTTCAAGCTCTGAGTTGTGGACCACGATCGCACCGTCGGTGTTACCACCTTGAGTTACGCTGCCAGCAGAAATGATGTTCCCATTTTTCAGGATCGCCGTTGATGAGGCGTCCGTCATCTTCTCGAAGGCATTTTGCGAGAACGTAGTGGTCAGTGAAGCGACAGAAACTGCGCAAAAGGTGAGAAGAGCTTTGATCATAACGGGGCTCGCACAGATGTGATGGTGATTTGGTTCCGTATAGTCTGAATTCCGAAGTTTTAGTTACATGAATTCCGAAAAATCTTACCCGATTCCGTGAGCTACTGTGCCAAATACCCACCATCAACCATGTAGGGATTGAAACGTCGCAATGAACATAGATCGCATGAGCGCCCTGCTGCTTCAATTCCGCCGCTAACTGCTCGCCGTGCTCATCATTGACGTCCGTAAGAACCACATTGGCCCCCTGCTGAGCATATCGGCGAGCAATGGCTGAGCCGATTCCGGAAGAGGCGCCGGTTATCAAAACAACCGGCATTGAAGACTCCAAAACAATTGCTGGAAAGAAATACCAGCAACTATCTACCGGAATCTTCGAAACGGGGCAATCAATTGATGAAAGAAGCCGTGGGGATAGCGCTCAACTTCCTCGAATCCGAGAGGAATGTCGCGTCCGGAAGTGGGCATATAGGCGGTTCCGAAGAGCCAGTCCCATACGCTCAGCGTTAGTCCGTAGTTGACGCTTTTGACGCCCTCGGGCAGATGCTTGGCATGATGCCAAATGTGCATTTGTGGTGTGTTGAGGAGATACTTCAGGGGGCCGATGGGCAAAACGATATTGGCGTGATTCAGGTGTCCAACAGCCGTTGCAAACACGCCTACGGCAAAAAAGTCGACAAGGTTGATACCGAGCAGCATCAGCGGGAGGTATTCAAGCACGCCATAGACGATATTCTCGGCAAAGTGAAAGCGCAGGTGTGCAGCAAAGCCCATTTGTTCGACGCTGTGGTGGACCTTGTGAAACTCCCAGAGGGTCGGCGAGGCATGCAGAAGTCGATGAATGTTCCACTGGATAAAGTCGCGAGATACGAAGATGCTCCGACGCCGACCCCACTACGGAAGGTCAGCCATCGTGGAACGGAGCCCACCGAGAAATGGCAATGCATCGGACACAGCTGAACGCACGACCATGCTGATTCCGGAATAGCCGATTGCACCGAAGACAAACATGTTAAAGAACATGTACCACGTATCCAGCCAGAAGTCCTTGCGGATCACGG
>JBJTEQ010000064.1:0-3107 GCA_046092945.1 Kapaibacterium sp. (SeqCode) | reverse complement strand
GTACCCGTGGTCTCATGACCAAGGATCAGCGAGTTCGTAAAGTTCGTGATGTTGCTTACAGCATCTGTCAGCGAATTGATGTTCGATGCGGGTGTCGCCCAGGAAAGAGTTCCGGCACCATCTGTGACGAGCGCCTGGTTGGCGGTACCATTCGTCGACGGCATTGTCAGCGTCAGGTGCCCGCCTGTACTGGCACGCAAGGTCATAGAGTTCGCCGTACCGTTGCGAAGCTGGATGACGTTGGTCTGCGCAAACGCCTGCGATGCGGCGAAGGTGCACAGCACAATGATGCAGAACCGCGTAAATAACTTCATAATGCCGGCCGAGAAACTGAGTGAACTATCCGTATTTCTCACCCTTCAGGTGGATAAATGCGGACGCTTTTAGCTACGGCAATATATGGTGCAAGAGTTGTCAATTCCAATTCCTGCACACGAATCCCCTACCTGCCACCCTCACCGGGTTGTTCTGGACGTGTTTCAGAAGGGGGCGGGGGAGCCCCTTCCCCATCATTGTCGGCCATTCCACCAAGAGTAATGGTCTTCAGGCGTGGTAGCATGTTCAGCTCCTTGATCGGGAGCGACGTCAGAGGATTCTTGGACACATCCAGCCCGGTAAGCATAGTGCACTTGGCAATCGTGGACGGCACGGAGGCGATTCCCGTGTTGCGAAGATTCAGCCGCACCAGGCCCGTGAGTGACCCGATTTCGGGCGGTACGTACTTGATCGGATTGTTGGATAGATCAAGTGCAACAAGCTTCGAGAGCTTCAGAGCTTCCGCCGGGAATGCCCCGAGGGCGTTATCGGCCAGGTCCAGCACGGTCAGATTCTTGAACGCGCCCAGCCCCGTGATGGTGGTGAGCCCCTTCCCACGCAGGTTCAGCACAACCACCGAATCGGGCATGCTCCGCGCCGAATCCAGACTGGTAAAGATCCCCGGCCGCGGTGGACGTGGCCCACGCAGCCGACGCGACCGAAATGACGAGGTATCCGAGCGGACGCTATCCACCCCAACCGGACGCGGTCCGGTGGCCTGAGCCAATGTTTCGGTAATGCCGAAGAGAAGAAGGAAGAGGAAGATCATAGTGACGAAGTTACGGAGTTACGGAATTACGGCGCTTCGCGCAGGTTTCGGGTTTTGGGTTTTGGGTTTGGGGTTTTGGGTTTTGGGTGCACAATGCCTAACACGTCTTGCTGCATAATAAAAATCCTCGGCTCGAATGAACGAACCGAGGATTGATTTCTTACGATCTAGCTGTTGCGCCTTCGCAACCTGGCACCCGAAACCTGGCACCCGAAACCTGAAACCTGAAACCCGAAACCCGATCAATGTCTCACAACAACCGGAACGGCCTTGTTCACATCGCCGGCGGCTTCGAGGTGGAGCATATAGAACCCGCTCATCACATCGTTGATCTGTCGGGTAACCGGCAGGATGGTGCCGCCCTGAACGTGTTCGTCGAAGAGAACGCGGACGATCTTTCCGAGGGCATCGCGCAGGGTTACAGTGACGTTGCCTGACTGCGGAATGATGGCTTCGAACGACAGCTGAGCGTCGGCTGGGTTTGGCCAGGCAAGGAGCGATTCGTCCATACCGCGATCATCCCCGGCAACAACGCGCTTGTCGAGTCCGTTCTCCACGGTCTGATCACCGCTGAAGTACTTATTGCGCAGGTAGCAGTATGCGGCATCGCGATTGGTGATCGAAGCATCGTTGAGGATGAGTACTTCAGCAGCACTTCCCTTGTAGAAGTTCGAACGTCCGATCGTGGTGATCGCGTTATCAACAGCTGCCGGAGTTGCGGCAGCTGCATCCCAGCTGGCGTAGTACATGGATCCGGAGCGCGCACCAAGCGACGTCACGTTCGCTGCACCGGCAACCGCTGGTGTTGTGAGCGTGAACGACGAGAACGCCGTGTTCGCAACGTAGCCGTTCGTCTTCGCATCACCCGTGTGGTTCACCTCCGACGTCACGCGACCACTGCTGCGGTCGAGCGATGCCCCAACGCGGCGTGTATCGTTGTTGTCGCCATTACCGTTAAAGTAGATCTGCGCGATAAGCACTTCGTCATCGAAACCAGTTGAGGAGTGCGTCACACCCGATTCAAAGATCCAGCTTTCACGAGTGGTGTTTGTGTTGCCGTTGTAAACGTTGAGCGAGATACGGCCATCCTTGAGGTGGACAATGCTCATACCCTCATCGTCATCGCCGTGCTTGTACACCACCTGATGCTCAGCTGTATTCACCAGCGGACGGAACACCACGAAGAGCGTCTTCTGATCGCCCCCTACAATAGCATCGGACTTATTGCCTTCGAGGTGCTGCGTAAGAGCATTATCGAAGCCGAGGTAGTACTTGCCATTGAATGCCGAACCGGTGGTGTTCAGCGATGGACGGCGCGTGGTGGAGATAAGGTTCTGCAGCGGGATGTCCGACTTCATCGGCTCAAGCGTACGCACCTTCGTGAGGTTCACATCAGAACCGGCATCTTCAGCCTTCCAGCCTGTTGAGAGAGCCGTCCATGGCAATGGACCGTTTGTGCCGAAGACCACCCGTCCCGTGCCGAACACATCATCAAGAGTGTCGTTCACAAACTTTGCCACGTCAAACTTTTCGTTGCCACTGAACGATCCGTTGGTGACGCCATAGATGCGACGATACCCATCGCCGGTGTTGTTGTTGTGGTCCCACTCAAAGCGGACATTCTGCACCGGAGAGACATTACCGGCGCTACCAACATTCACCTGAGCAAACTTGCCGGCAAACGGAATACGCAGCGTCAGATCGCGGATCTGCTTGGTAGCACTGCCAGCAAAGCGGAAGAGAACCGAATCGGCACCAGTACCGGTAAAGGTGATGGTGGAAGGGGGCTCTACATCGCAACCGGTGTAGGAGGCAATGCCGGCCGACGACGTCGCACCGCGAAGTGTGAGTTCCTTGTCGACCGTCAGCGACGAGCTAATGGTGTGCGAACCGATAAACCACAGCGTGGAGTTCGGACCCGCATTGAGCTTGGTGTAGACTGTGGACAGCGCACCGGTACCACTGGCGTTAACGCCAATGTTGTTCCATGTTGCAACCGGCCAGTTGGTGCCCCATGTAATGG
>JBJTEQ010000063.1:0-6048 GCA_046092945.1 Kapaibacterium sp. (SeqCode) | reverse complement strand
GGCTCCAAGCCCCCTGCCCAGCTGATAAAAATGCGATCGCCCACGTGGCGAGCACTCGAGAAATCTTTTCACCCCCATCTGTCGTTCCAGCAATGATGTCCGAACAGCCACTTGACAGCGCCGAAGGCACTGCCACTCCAGCCAACGAACCCGTTGGCGAATCCGCTCCGATCGAATCCACCAATGCCCCGGCACCAGCTCCGGTTGCTGAAGAGGCCGCAGCTCCGGCTGCTGAAGCAGCGCCGGTAGAAGCAGCTGCAGAAGCTATTGCTGCAGAAGCTACTGCTGAAGAAGCGCCTGTTGCCGAGGCAACACCTGCCGCGGAAACTGTAGAAGCTCCTGCCGCACCGGTCGCAGAAGCGGCTCCGGCGGCTACTGAGGCTCCGGCACTTTCTGACGCTGAGCGCGAAGAGCAAGCTCGCAAGAAGGAAGAAGAGAAAAAGCGCAAGGAAGAAGAACGTAAACAGCGTGAAGCAGCCTATGCCGTGCTTGAAGGATTCAAGGAGTCGAACGGTGTGTTCGAAGTGTCCATCAGCGAGCGCGTAAAGGGCGGACTGCGTGGCGACTTCCAGGGTCTGCGCATTTTCCTTCCGGCTTCGCATGTTGGACTCAGGAAGAACTCAACTGACGATGAGCTACAGGCACTTGTCGGTTCCACGGTGCGCGTAAAGGTCCACGAACTTCAGTCCGATGATACGGGCCACAAGTCGGCAGTTGTAACGCGACGCGACATTCTTCTCGATGAAATGTGGAATGCCATCACCGTCGGCAGCACGCACGAAGGTGTTGTGACCTCGCTGACAACATTCGGTGCGTTTGTCAACATCGGTGGACTTGAAGGCCTGGTGCACGTATCGCGTCTGTCGCGCTCACGTGTGAACAATCCGAGCGATGTTGTTCGCAAGGGCGAGAAGATCACGGTCAGCATTGTTGAGATTGATCGCGACAAGAAGAAGATCGCCCTCTCGCACCGCGAGCACGAAGCAGATCCATGGGTAGGCGTCAATGCCAACTATCCTGCCGGCAAACGTCTGAAGGGTACGGTTGAGCGCATCACCGAATTTGGCGCTTATGTAAAGGTTGCTCCGAAGATCGAAGGTCTTCTGCGTGTGAGCGAACTCAGCTGGACGCGTCGTGTGAAGCACCCTTCGGAGATCATTGAGGTCGGATCGACGATCGACGTCGAAGTACTCTCAGCAAACGAAGAAAAGCATCAGCTTGCACTTGGCTACAAGCAGACGCAGCCAAACCCATGGCTGACACTTGCCACCGAAATGCCGGTCGGCAGCGACGTGGAAGGTACGGTTCAAAGCGTCAGCACGCAGGGAGCCGTGGTCCGCGTCAAGGATACGTTTGACGGATTCATGCCGCGCTCAAAGATGGTTGGCAGCCGCGGCGGCAAGATGCCGGTCAACCCCGGTGACGTTATCCAGTGCGCCGTTGCTGATCTGAACGCCGACAGCGCAAGTCTTATCCTGGCAATGCGCAACGAAGACGGTACCATCGCTGCTGCGCAGACGGACGAGAATCGTGGCGGTGGACGTTCACGTGAGCGCGACAAAGATCGTGGATACGATCGTGGTTACGACCGCGAGCGCCATCAGTCGCATGCGCCGCAGCAGCAGGAATCACCAGGCGTAACGCTGGGAGATCTTCTGCGTGATGCTGACAAGAACATCCTGGGTCAGTAGGACTGCCTCGAAAAATCTAGGAACTCGATACCGACGCCGGAATCTCCCTCGAGGTTCCGGCGTTGTTCTTTTCCCGAGCACCGCTTTGGTATTTTGCCCCCTCTCAATGTCACCACATCGCATCACATCCCTGCTTGTTCTCCTGCTGGCCGTCGCCTGTGCGACGTTGCAGATGTCTGCGCAGACGTCAACGATCTTGCAGCAGCCACGCCCCCTATCGCCGGCAGAGTTCATGACGGCCGATACGTCGTCGACAACTCGTCCGGGCGTTCCCGGAGCCGGGCAGGCGGAAAGCAGCGCTGATCAGGATTCGTCCTATCTCAAGGCCATGCTGATGCAGATCACTGCGCCAACGCGCTTTGCCATGTCGGTTCGCGAAACATCGGCCATGCTCATGCGTCAGGCCCGCGAGAACTCGCGTCGTACCATCTGGGATGCCATTGATGATGTTATGGACATTCCGAACTCGATCTATAAGCCCCGTGACAAAGACGTTGTGCAGTATCAGCTGACTCTTGCCAATGCGATGTATGTCCCGGGTGTGCTGCTGCGTCCGATGGGCACAGGTAACATGCAGGTCAGCTTCTCAGACATCGCCAAGATCTTCGGTATCGGTGAGGACGTTAGTCCGGTTATCCGCTACGTTGTGGACGAGCAACTTGCCGTGGAGATCGTCATCTACTCTCCGCAGGCCATGATCGTGGCAACGCTTTTCAAGGGCATGCAGGAGCCGGGCACATACACGCTAACCTGGAACGGTCGCGCGCAGGATGGCAAGCCCGTTCCAACCGGCGAGTACATCGCCGAAGTACGCCTTGGCACCGAGCGCATCATGCGCAAGCGCATCTCGTGGAACGCCCGATGAGGCGCTGGCAGAAGATCCTGCTGATCGCCCTGTGTGCTGCGGGAATTGCATCGGCGCAGACGACGTCGCTTCTCGTTGAATTCAATCCTGACTCAAAGTCCCTCGCTCAATGGCTTGAGAAGGGGCGCAGTGGTTCCATCGACGCCTTCGAGCGTCTGCTTGGCCCACACACCTGCGAGCCCTACATCCAAAGCTCAACGCTCCGCTGCGTCGAGCAGGCTGAGCAGCGTTCCTTTGCTAAACGTACGGTATCGGTAAGCACCGAGCAGCTTTCGCGTTACGGCGTCATCCAACTAACGGGACCACGCAACGCCACTCTGCTTGCATCGAAGCTGCAGTCGCGGGGAATGGTCCTGCGCGCTCAGCTCCTACCAGAGCAGCGCATCGTGGGCGAACCGAATGATCCCGAAGTGTACCGTCAGTACTACCTGCCCCTTATCGATGCCTTCCGAGCGTGGGATGTTGTGCCGAACAACGGTGTAAGCGTTGTGGCAATCATCGACACCGGCATTGATACGCTGCACAGCGACCTGCAGGGCAGCATCTGGCGCAACGCAGGCGAGACGGGTAGCGACGGCAGCGGACGCGACAAGCGATCCAATGGCGTGGATGATGATGGTAACGGATTTGTTGACGACTGGTTTGGCTGGGACTTTGTTGGTGTTGACGGTTCAAAGCAGGACAACGCCCCCTTACCGGGCAACGCCCACGGCACGCACGTTGGTGGCATTGTGGCTGCACAGACCAACAACAAGATCGGCATGGCCGGCGTTGGCAAGAGCGTTGTCGTCATGCCAGTAAAGGTCGGCCGTGACGACCCCTCCTCCGAATCCGTCTCCCGCTCTGCCGATGGCATCCTCTATGCCGCATCAATGCGCGCGAGCATCATCAACTGCTCATTCGGAAGTGCCTCACCGACCTTTGCCGACGTGGCTGTTGTGCAGAAGGCCACTGAGCTTGGCAGCCTTGTAGTGGGTGCCGCCGGCAACGACGCACTCAATCAGGCGTTTTATCCGGCTGCCTACCCCGAGGCCATCTCGGTTGCAGCTACGGGATTTTCAGACCGCGTGGCGTTCTTCTCGAACTACCATTCAACGGTTGATGTATCAGCACCTGGTGTAGGAATCTTCTCCACCATTCCGCGCAACACCTACACCTCGTATGATGGCACGTCGATGGCCGCGCCCGTGGTGTCAGCCGTAGCCGCAATGGTACGCCGATGCTTCCCCGCATATACGCCTGCGCAAACGCGCGCAGCGGTGATCGCCGGTTGTGACAATATCGACACACTCAATCCCGGATACGACGGACTCATTGGCACGGGTCGGGTGAATGCTTTTCGTTCATGCTCTGGCACTAACGCTCGCTGGTGTGTGGTGGAATCGTCGACGCTGCACGACGCAGATCGTAACGGTATTTTCCTTTCGGCTGACACTATCGATCTTGGTCTGACCATTCGCAACATGCTCAACGACCTTGTTGATGCGCGCATTGTGGTGCGTCCACTTGATACACTTACCACTGCTCTTGACAGCTCAGTTGTCCTTGGCGCTGTGGCAAGTCAGGCAGAGCGGACGCTGCCAAGCCCCTTTCGCTTTGTCATCGATGCCTCAGCTGCAAACGATGCCAAGTTTGCGCTGCGCGTGCAGGTCTATGATGGCGGACAGCTTGTCGGCAGTGACGTTGTCACAGGAATTGCCAACCCCACCTACGCCACGCTCGAGGAAAACGACATTGCCGTGACGGTAAACTCTACTGGTAACATCGGGTATAACGACTATTCATCGAACGAGCAGGGTGTTGGCTTCCGCTACAAGGGCTCCTCGAGTCTTCTTTTCGAAGGGGCTCTGATGATCGGGACCGGTCCGCTGCGCCTTTCGAACGTTGCTCGTGGTGCCGAGACCAGCATCAAGGATATGTCCTTCAGTGCTCGGCGCAATGCCGCGCTCCGCGCGGACAGCGTCGTGACCGGCAAGCGCATCGCAACGGCCTTTGATGACGTGCGTGATCCTCTTGGTCTTGGCGTGAGCGTGCGCAAGAACGTCTACGCCCGCACCGAGGATTCGCTTCGCAACAGCGTCCTCGTTGTTCTGGACGTCCAGAACGTCACACCGGCCGTTATCAGCGACCTCTTCACCGCGTACTACTACGACTTCGACCTTGGTGCAAACGGGGCGAACAATGTGTGCACGTGGGATAATGAGACCGGGGCATTTGTCACGTACAGCATATCTGATCCTGGATTGCCACGCGTGGCGCTTGCGATGATCTCCCCGCTTCCCGTCAATGGCTTTGCCGTCGACAACGATGGTGCACAGGATTGTCCAAGTGTTTACGATGACTTTACCACTGCCGAGAAGTGGTTCATGATGTCGCAGGGTCTCAAGCGTCGCACCTCTACACCAACCGATGCATCAACCGTGATAGGCGCTGGACCCTTTACGCTTCAGCCTGGAGCATCGCAGCAGATCGCCTTCGTTCTTGCTGCCGGCACATCGCAGGCACAACTACGCACCGCTCTGCGCTCGGCCCGTAATGCCGCAGTCCAGCAGGACGTTGCAGTGCAGCCCTACTCGCCCCTTCCCTATTCAGACGCTATTCTCCATGTAGGGGGCTCACCCCTTCTCATGCCCGGCGCAACCGACGTGGTCTTCACGCTCACCACACCATCAAGCGTCGCGCTGGACCTTATCGACATCACCGGCCGCACCGTGTCCACCCTTTACACCAGTCCCGACGACTTGGGTGGCGATCATTCGGTCAGCGTAGATATTCCCGAGATCGCGCAGGGCGCGTATTTCATCCGACTCACCACACAGAGAGGGAGCAGTATGTTTGGGTTTGGAGTGGTGAGGTAGTGACAAGTAGGGGCGAGACGCAGTCTCGCCCGATTAACGATAGCTTCGTGTCGGTTTTGGGTTGTTCGCTCCGCGCATTATCATACGCCGGCTACTACATCCTTGGGCACAGCTGCGTGTGAGAAGACGCTTTGCGTATCAGGTGAGAGCAGGGTTCGGCGAGCGGCAAGCCAGCGGTGCAGGTTTGTGCCGTAGGCGCTGAGAATCCGATCGCCTTTCGGGTAGATCTGACCCCAGTGGGCCGTTACCGGAATGTCGGACGCGAACAGGCGGGCGTAGGCGGCATCGTAGAACTTCTGCGTATTGGCATTCTTCACGCCGGGCAGCTCGATGGTGCAGGTGGTTGGGAACTGCGTAAAGGCCAGAAGAGCCTTGGATTGCTGCACGAAGCGACAGGCGATGATTCCTGCGTAGTGGTTGATCTCCGGGCACGACGTCATAAGGTCAACGGCATCGACGCTGCGGTCATGCGGCACGCCGACTTCTACGCTGAGGGCAGCACCACGGACGCTGGCAGCGGTGAAGGTGCCGTATGGTGTGGCAACCACCGGCCCCCTCGGACCAAATGTTGCTCCAAGAAGTGCGCTGGTAGCAGCACCGGCAGCTGACGGAAGCGTTGAGGTAAGTCCACCGA
>JBJTEQ010000062.1:0-4383 GCA_046092945.1 Kapaibacterium sp. (SeqCode) | reverse complement strand
GAGATACGCTCGAGAGAGTATGGAGCTGTCGGCAGGGGGCGATGCAAGCACCCGGAACAACACCAGCTGAGCTTGCAGGGGCTGATCGAAAAGCAGATGGGCGGTTGCAAGTTCGAGTCGTGTCTGTGCTCGAGAGAGCTGAGTTGTTGACTTCTCCATGGCCATCGAAAGGGCGCGCAGGCACTCGAGCTGTTTGCCCGAATCCCGCAACGCGTTTCCAAGTTTGATGTACGCTTCGCGGATGTTCTCCTCATTCGGGTGGATATAGATATGCCGATAGAACTCCGTGATAGCGGCATCCAGATTGCCTGTCTTCACATACATCTCGCCAAGCTCAAGGTATTGACGTGAGTTAGACTCCTGAGCACCACACCGCACAGAAGGTACGAGGAGTACGATCACTGCAGCATAGATGGTAATGAAGGCAACCATTACGGGATACCGGTCAGAGCAAAGCTTGCGCGCAATCGCGCCTGAAGCTGACGTGTTGCTTCGTCACGGACGATTGAGGCCGACAGGGCAGAACCGTAGATGTTACCGAGATAGAGACCACCGGCTAGTGCCCCAAAGACCCAGCCGCGTGTTGATGATGAACCGCCTGATGAGAATCCATCGTACGAGGCGTACGCAAACGTAGCGATACTGATGAGCGACAGAAGGCCATCTGTGGGATATCCCGTGTACACCTTGCCGAGTCCCGGAATCACCGTGCTGAGGAGTCCGGCAAGGAGGGGGCTCTTCATCGGCAACTGCGATGATTCGTCGATCACAGTTCGCAGTGACACGATGGCCGATCTCTGTTCATCCGTTGCAGCGTACGCTCCGGCACGCTCAAGGTCGGACCGGGCCTCACTCCATGCCTGTTGCTCAGCGCGGCAGAGGGATGCAAGGAGAGATGCGGAGTAAGATAGTTCTGAAGGGTCGGTTGCCGCGATTGTGCCGAGTTCTGCGGTTGCATCAGAATACCGACGTTGTCGATACAGTGCATGAGCGAGAAGGTATCGTAGCTGCGTCTGACTCTGTGTTGCATAGGCAATTCTGCGACGTACGACAAGCTCTGCAAGTTCGGGTGCTTTGGATCGGATGTAAAGTGACCCTGCGCGTAGCGTAAGCGAGTCTGATGCCGGACCATCGGTAACGAGCAGCCGTTGCAGCTCATTGGCAGCACGGCGATACTCACCGAGCTGTTCGAGATAGTTGACGAATCCCAGGACGCCGTCGTCGGACATAGCCGACTTCTGTGCGGGCGCATAGACAACAGCACAGATCAGCGTGATGATTGCGCACGCATTAGCGAGGGGGCGCGCCAGAACGTTCATCGATGATCGTGCAGATATGCGTCGTAGGCCGACACAGGATCGATAAACTTTCCGGTGATCATATTGCGTTCATGCGGACTGTCGGTGAGCCCGTTGCAGCGCGTGAGACGGTCTGCCGTGAGAAGGAATCCCTTTACGATACCGAAGCGCTGCATAGACAGCATGCCAAAGCGAGAACACGAGGGCTCGTAGGCACACACGTCGGTGTCCTGCGAGGAGATCAGAAGCTGATATGCACGGACAATTCCAGAGAGCACCAGCCGAAGCTCCGATGTATCATCGGGTCGGAAGAAGTTAGCCCCTCGCGGCGAAGCTGTGTGAGAGATTGACTCCTGAACATCGGCGACACGATGCAGAATGGCGGCATCCTGTGCGTTGCTCATCGAATGAGAGCAGACAATGATGAGTACCAGCACAACGAGCTTTACCATTGCACTCTCCGCGGGATCACGTCGGACGGAATCGTGAAGTCGTTGAGATGAGGGGGCAGGGCAGCAACCGACCGAGGATCGGAGAACTCGAGATTCTCCCTGGTCCACCCCTTCTTCGACTGCCAGCCACCATAGATCTCCAGTGGCACCTGACCCTGCATTATTGAAACATAGTTCTTGTACACTGCTCGCGTGGAAAGAGCCCCCTTCGCATCGAACGACTCCGATCGCACGACCACGCCGTTGACCTCTGCGAGTACCACCTTTTGCAGTGACGTGCGGGCCGAGACAGGAGGAAGCCACGTTGAGATGATTGAGTCACTACTTCGAGAAACAGAACTGGTGGTAAAGCCGAGATCACTAAGCCCCATACTTTCTCGCGTTGCACCGATAAACGCACTGGCAAAGGGAAGCGATAGCGGGTTCTCTGACGAGAACACAAATGCTTTGCGCTCCTTCGGGTAGTAGATCGTCATGTCTTTACCCGTAAGACTGATATGCTGTGTTACAGGAGAGGTGATCTCGATGTGGACCATTCCCTGTGGGGTAAAGTACATCGTGCCACTCACAATGTCCGGTGATGAAGAGGGGGCGTAGAGCGAACGCGTGAATTGAACGCGGAGGTATTCAGATGAATTCTCCGGAAGAGGAATCCCACCCAGTACGTTCTGCGTGAACAGCGCTGCGACAGCACTACCAACGATGACTGCTCGAACGAGCAACTGATGCATCAATGTCATGGACGCCAGCTGGTCAAACCACGGAGACAACCAGCAGTAGCCAGGAGTGGAACTCCCAACAGCGTGCCGCATCCGCATCCGATCCATGCCCATTTAGCTTGGACAGATGTTGCTCCCCCTTTGTAGCAGTCGATGTAAGTGTCAACGTAGGCCGGACCCTTCCCAACAAGCGCGGCCATCGGTGGATCAGGCGTGATAAGGTATGCTCCGATGACGCCGAATATTGGTAGGGCACATCCGATGGAGTACCACAGGCAGCCACTTGAACGCTCTGCACCTGCGCTGCGGACATACTCACATGGGTCCTCTGCACGCAAAATGGGAGCGTTTACAGAGAGGAGCATGGAAACCAGCAGTGTGCAAACAACAACGATTCGAACACTCGATTGAATTCTCATTATGCTATGACTCGAGACATTAACGGAAAGGATTTACTGCGATGCCAGCCAAAATATCGTCCATGGATTGAGAATGGCAACAACAAGGCACCCCCCTGCACATCCAAGCAAGGCACGACGCACCTTCATGCTGCGGACTTCGTCATGGTAGCAATGAAGATAGGTTGTAAGGTACGTGATGTCTTTACCAACCAGTACCGTTGCCGACGGATCTTCGATCTTGGGTGATAGTATCTGTTCGGGATAGATAGCGCCCCATGACTTCTGATCAAGATCGAGTTCGAATTGTTCTTCTGCGTCTTTACAGGGGTCGTCGGTGACCGGACTCTGGGCAATACGTGGTGGAAACACACCGCGTTCCTTGACGATACTGCGAAGGAAGCCCGCTATCTGAGCAGCGGCATCATTGACCGATATGCAACAGTCCTTTGTGGCACCGATGACTATAGTGTTGGATGATCGCTCGATCACAACCATCTCCAACGACTCAATACTCTGGTTCGACGGAAACAAGGGAGAACCAGGCTCGAGAACAACCGAGAATACGACAACGTAATCAGCCTTGTCGATCGATGCGGCTACAACTAGTCCTTCTGTTCGAAGCCTGTCCTCCAACTGAGGCGGTAAGGAGGCCGGGACGGTTGGGTGAGCCAGGGAGCCCGCTATCGGGTTCTCCCATTGTCCGCGAGAGACATAGAACGATTTCTCAGCGGATATCGACAGGCGATCTTTTGAGTGCAGAACCATCGGTTCCGATGTGGTCTTGCATCCTGTAACGACGACTATGCAGGCGAGAACGGTGAGAACACGTATCACGTGTCCTCGCAACCGTCCAGATATTGGATTGGTGGTATTCATCGAAGATTGCTGAAGATCTGAATCGGAAATCCGATACAACACCCCACCATTGCCCATCGCCTGCGAACGGTTCGTACCTCGAGCTGATAACACTCGACGTACCGATCAACATATGCTTTGTCTTTGCCAACGAGAGCCGATACGGGTGGCTCCGGCACATCTGCATTCGAAGCAATTGCCAAACCGCTAAAACATCCAGAGAAGAACCACTCGGTGGCACTAGTCTCATCGTCGGCTGCAATCTGCGCATCCACGCACGCCTGATAATTGCTGTCCCGTACCGAAGTGTCCTGCGCCGCGGCAACACCACAGGCAGAAACGATGAAAAGGATGATCAGAATGGCACGAATAGGTGCACCCTTTGATAACATTGCAGCGCAATATGGCATCGATTATGCCCGACTTGAATACCAAATTCTTCAGCAGCAGACATGATGAATCCAAAGGTCACCCCATTATTCGAACGGGCCAAAACTTGGCGCGAGGAGATGGCCGCTCTGCGTGAGCTTGTGCTGGAAACGGAACTCACCGAGGAGCTCAAATGGTATCAGCCATGCTACACGTATGCAGGGAAGAACGTGGCACTCATCGGAAAGTTCAAGGACTGCTGCGTGCTCTCCTTTTTGAAGGGGGCTCT
>JBJTEQ010000061.1:0-9017 GCA_046092945.1 Kapaibacterium sp. (SeqCode) | reverse complement strand
CCGGTGAGCAGCAGACCATTGCACAGAGTGACATCGAACGTATGGTGGGCAAGCATGAGTGACGACCGCATTGAACCGTCGATTGATCACGAGTATGTCGTGACCTTCCTGCGGCAGACATCGAAGGAAATGGTCGACGAGCTCCTCGTGCGTGTGATCACAACCCGCGAGTTCACCTCGTTTGCCTATTCGCTTGGACTGAACGTAACCTTTGATACACCACGCCGAGTGTTACGCATCGAGATCGGTGGACTGTCGATACCATCAGTCATGATGCCGGCAGCTGGCGGCGCTTCGTCGGAGCGTGCCGTGGCCTTCCCGTCGGACGGAATGATCGACGTTGAGATCCTGCGGAAGTCCTCACGTCAGACTGGACGCCTCGTCATCTCGAAGGGGGCTCTCGCGGTTGAGATGCTCGATTCACCGGATGGCTTTGCCCGCCTTGAGAGCGGTGATCGCACAGTGTGATGCGTCAGGCACGTCCCGATAGAATCCGCATTTTCCGAGCAAGCGTCACAAAGTGGCAGATCAAAGTTCTTCTGTCGCTGGCTGGTCTTGGGATTATGGCCGGCGTGCTCTATCACACGAAGACCATCGTCGACGAGCTGTTGTCCAACGAGCGTCGGACCGTTGAGCTTTATGCGAACCTGCTTGCGCGGTCGTATCAAACCGCCACCGATGAAGAGCTCCTGTATTACATCGATCAGGCCTACTCATCGATCCACTTTCCGGTGATCCTTACGGGTCGCGATGGCAAGCCCATCTATCCGTATCAGCAGTACATGATCAACGTTGAGCTGGACACAACGCTCACGATCGATCAGCAGAAGACGTGGCTGTCGGCGTATATCGAAGAGATGCGTCGGGAGTACTCGCCGTTTCAGATCAAGGATCCCAATGGCAAGGTTGTGCTCCTGATGTTCTACTCGAATTCCGAGGTCGTGCGTAAGCTGCGATACATGCCGTTCATCGAGATCCTAGCCGTGGGAGCGTTTATCCTCCTGGGCTACATGGTGTTTTCGAGCATCCGTCGCGACGAGCAGTCGAACATCTGGGTGGGAATGGCCAAGGAAGCCGCTCACCAGCTGGGGACGCCCCTTTCCAGCCTGATGGCGTGGCTGGAAATCCTGCGACTCAACAAAGAGTCGCCCGAGAGTATCGACTCAACAGCGCAGGAGATGGAGCAGGACATCAATCGTCTGAGCGTGATCGCGCATCGTTTTGCCAAGATCGGTGCGCAGCCAAAGATGAGCCGCGTGCCGGTGGCGGAGATCCTGGAGCAGGCCTGTCAGTACTTCGAAAAGCGTCTGCCCAACCTTGGCAAGCGGGTGACTCTTGTGCGGGAGTTTGACACGACGCTGCACGCGTCGCTCAATGAAGAGCTCTTCGAATGGGTCATCGAAAATCTCATCCGAAACGCCGTCGATGCTCTGGAGCGTCATGATGGCGTCATTGAGATCCAACTTGCGCGCCGAAGCAAAGGTGGCATCATCGTTACGGTGAAAGACAACGGCAAGGGGATGACGCGGCAGATCGCTTCGAAGATCTTCGAGCCCGGCTACACCACCAAGAAGCGTGGGTGGGGTCTTGGGCTTTCCCTCTCAAAGCGCATCATCGAAGACTACCATGGCGGACGCATCTATGTGCGCGAGACGCAGCCCGGTGTGGGAACCACCTTTGCTATCGAGGTGCCGGAGTTATGACGCAGAAACCCGAGCCATCGAATATCGACTGGTTTATCCTGCTGCCCATTGCGGCCTTGCTGCTCTTCAGCGTGGCCTTTGTGTACAGTGCCAGTGCTTCGTTTGCCGACGTCAAGCTGGGTTCAAGCGAAGGTCTGGTCTGGAACCATGCACTGCGGGTGATCATCGGTCTGTTCCTTATGCTCTTCTTCGCCAAGGTCGACTATCATCTCTACGAGCGAAGTACCACTACGCTCATGTGGATTGCCTACGGCTTTCTTGTAATGGTCCTGGTGATGGGCACCGAGATCAAAGGGGCAAGCCGGTGGGTTCGCCTTGGCCCCCTGAACTTTCAGCCCTCGGAGCTGGCAAAATGGACCGTTGTGCTGCACACGGCGGTGGTGTTGAGCATGAACACCGCAGTGGTTCGTACGTGGAAAGGGGGCATCTGGGGCGTGCTGAAGTGGACGCTTCCGGTGTCGATCCTGATCGCGCTTCAACCGAACCTCTCCACGGCAACGGTGATCTTTCTCATCGTCATGGTGATGATGTTTCTGGGCGATGTTCGCCCTGGACATCTGGCAATCATTGTTGCCTCGGGAATGGCCGTGGCCGGACTCTACGCCGTCACCGCCGAGTATCGTCTGCGTCGACTACTGGCCTTCTTTGGTGGGCAGGGCGACGAGGCGATCCGCTATCAGCTCGATCAGGCCCTGATCGCCTTCGGCAATGGGGGAATCAGCGGCGTCGGTCCCGGGCAAAGCCGTCAGCGTGACTTCTTTCTTCCCGAATCCTACGGTGACTTCATCTTCAGCATCGTCGGCGAAGAATACGGCTTTATCGGCATCCTCTTTCTGATGTCGGCCTTCACCCTCATCATGCTCCGAGGCTACACTGTGGCCAAGAAGGCCCCCGATTCATTCGGTCGCATTCTTGCAGGGGGCATCACCACAACGCTTTCCATCTACGCCTTCGTCAACGCCGGCGTAACCTGTGGCATTCTGCCTACCACCGGCCTGCCCATGCCCTTCATTTCCTACGGTGGCTCGGCCGTCTTCTTCAGCGCCATTGCTGTGGGCGTCCTCCTCAACGTCTCCTCTCAGGCAGGAGTGTATAAGAGAAGACAAGTGACAAGTGACGAGTGACAAGTGACGAGTGACAAGTGACGAGTGACAAGTGACGAGTGACAAGTGACGAGTGACAAGTGACAAGTGACGAGTGACAAGTGACGAGTGACGAGTGACAAGTGACGATCGATAATAGCTTCGGGCCTTGGCCCCAGCGCTTCGCGCAGGTTTTTGGTGTGAGGTTTTGGGTGTGGGGTGCACGATGCCTAGCACGCAATGCTACACAATAGCCCCGGGCCTTGGCCCGGGGTCCGCAATGGGCGACACGTGGCTATGAACGATCGCATAATAGCCCATGGCTTTAGCCATGGGTCCGCAATGGGCGACGCGTGTGATTGCAGTGCGATAATCACCAACGGGCGAGACTGCGCCTCGCCCCCTACATGTCCTGTTACTGCACGCCGCGCATCGATGCAGCTGGGCGAACAACGTCGAGAAGTTTTAAGGTGAAACGTCGAGAAGTTTCAAGGTGAAACGTTGTAAGTCTTTGATTTGCCTCATAAATCACGCTGTTAGAGACCAGCTTGTTTCTCCCAAGTCTGCGGTGCGAAGATGTCACATTACCGCGACAACAGTGGACACCGAGGTACGGAGTTACCGTACCTCTTGAAGATAGATTCCCGCTTTCGCGGGAATGACGGGCGTAACTCCGTAACTCTCCGTAACTCCGTAACTCTCCGTACCTCCGTAACTCTCCGTAACTCCGTACCTCCGTAACTCCGTCACTCAGTCTTATCTTGCGCCATGCAGGAATCGATCAAGAAACTTTACTACTCCATAACCGAGGCAGCGAAGATCGTTGCCGAGGAGCAGCATGTGCTGCGGTACTGGGAGAGGGAGTTTTCGCAGCTGAAGCCGCAGAAGAATCGGGCCGGCAACAGAATCTATTCGGCGCGGGATATGGCCGTGCTGATGCTTATCCGCAAGCTTCTAAGGGAGCAGCGATATACCGTGGCGGGGGCGAAGGAATTCCTGCGACAGAACGGCCTGCCGGAAGACCTTAGTTTTTCGTTGCCCGAGGAGAGTGCCCCCGTTGAGGCTGGCGCAGCCAGCGCTGATGTGCCAACAGACTCCGAATCGGCTGTGACCGAGAGAGGTCAGGGGGCTGAGCAGCCCACCGAGAGAAACATCAAGAGTACCACAGACAATCGCGAGATTATTGAGCTGATTCGCGAAATCAGGGCGTTTTCGGCCGAAATTCGATCGAAAACGGGCAAAAACACGTCACAATAGCCCCCTTTTCATATATTTGCCGCCCACGCGGTCCCGTGGTAGAGTGGCTATACAGAGCTCTGCAAAAGCTTGTACATCGGTTCGAATCCGGTCGGGACCTCTTCGTTCGACGTGCTTTCATTGACATACCTTCTTTCTCATGGCAACAACAGCTGACCTGCGGGTGGGCGCCGTGATTCGCCACAACGGTGAACTCTGCGTGGTCCTTGAATCTATCCACCGTACTCCGGGTAATCTTCGCGCCTTTTACCAGGTGAAGATGCGCGTCATCAAGTCTGGTAAGCTTCGCGAAGAGCGCTTCCGTTCCGGTGAGACGATTGAATTTGTCCGCGTGGAAACACGCAACTTCCAGTACCTGTACAAGGATGGGGACATGTTCATGTTCATGGACGCTGACACGTATGATCAGATCCCGGTGGTTGCGGACATTGTTGGCGAGTCGGCAAAGTTCATGAAGGAAGGTCTGGAAGTGCAGATCGCACGCGACGAGGCGGACAACGTGGTTCAGGTAACAATGCCGCAGCACGTTGCCCTTCGGGTTACCCATACAGAGCCGGGCGTGCGCGGTGATACCGCAACGAACGTGCTCAAGCCAGCCACCGTTGAAACGGGTGCTACGGTTAACGTGCCCCTGTTTGTGAACGAGGGAGATCTGATCCGCGTTGACAGCCAGTCTGGCGACTACATGGATCGCGTCAAGGAGTAAGCCCCCGGGGGACATCCATCACCGTTGGAGGGAACATGGATCTGAATTATCTACGACGACTGCTTCGCATCTTCGACGAAAGCAGTGCAGCAGAACTCTCGATCGAAGAAGAAGGCATGTCTGTGCACATGTCCAAAGCGTCTGCTCAGGCTCCCGTGATGATGCCGGGCTACGCGATGCCGGCTGCGGCTCCCGCACCGGCCGCACCTGCTGCGGCAGCTCCGGCGCCGAGTGCCCCTGCAGCAGCCTCTGCAGCTGAGCCGACCGACAGCGGACACACCGTGACCTCGCCGATCGTTGGGACGCTCTACCGCGCCCCATCGCCTGATGCAGATGCATTTGTGCAGGTCGGACAGCATGTGAACGTGGGCGACACGCTGTGTATTGTCGAAGCCATGAAACTCATGAATGAGATCGAGTCTGACGTCTCCGGAACGGTCATCAAGATCCTCGTCGAGAACGGTCAGCCGGTCGAATACAATCAGCCAATCTTCCTCGTCAAGCCCGACTAAGCAAGGCACTCCTGCGCATGATCAAGAAACTATTGATCGCCAACCGCGGTGAGATTGCCCTGCGAATTATTCGTGCGGCAAAGGAGCTCGGTATCCGCACGGTGGCGGTGTACTCCGAGGCCGACCGGGCATCATTGCATGTGCGTTTTGCTGACGAAGCCGTCTGCATCGGTCCGGCACAGGGTAAGCTTTCCTATCTGAATATCCCGTCGATCATCGCTGCGGCAGACGTCACCGGCGCTGATGCGATCCATCCTGGCTATGGCTTTCTCGCTGAGAACGCCACGTTTGCCGAGATCTGTCACGACTGTGGCATCACATTCGTTGGTCCCTCACCGGAGGCAATCGTCAGCATGGGCAACAAGTCCATTGCGAAGGACACGATGCGCGCCGCTGGCGTGCCGGTTGTTCCGGGCTCTGACGGTATTGTGCCGACCATCGAAGACGCGCGTCGCGTGGCCGTAGAAGTCGGCTATCCGGTGATGATCAAGGCTGTTGCCGGTGGTGGTGGCAAGGGAATGCGGTATGTGGAAACAGCCGATGAGCTGGACCGCGCCTACGCCACTGCTCGTGGCGAAGCCGAGGTCTCCTTTGGCAACGGCGACATCTACATCGAAAAGTTTATCGAAGAGCCCCGTCACATCGAGATCCAGGTCTTTGCCGACTCGCACGGAAACGTTGTTCATCTCAACGAACGGGAGTGCAGCATTCAGAGGCGTCACCAGAAGCTGATCGAAGAAGCCCCTTCTCCGATCATGACTCCGGAACTTCGCAAAGCGATGGGCGATGCCAGCGTGAAGGGGGCTTCCAGCGTCAACTATGTTGGTGCGGGCACCATTGAGTTCCTGGTAGACAAGCACCGGAACTTCTACTTCATGGAAATGAACACGCGGATCCAGGTGGAGCATCCGGTTACGGAGCAGTCCTCATCGGTCGATCTTATCCGCGAGCAGCTCCTTGTGGCATCGGGCGAGAAGCTGACGCTGCAGCAGCGCGATCCGCTGATGCACTCCATTGAGTGCCGCATCAATGCCGAGGATCCATATCACGATTTCCGTCCGTCGCCGGGTGTGATCCAGTCGCTCAACTTCCCGGGTGGACCCGGAGTGCGTGTTGACTCGCATATCTACCAAGGCTATGTGATCCCGCCGTATTACGATTCAATGGTGGCTAAGCTCATCACGTTTGCAACCACGCGCGACGGTGCAATTGCCAAGATGCGTCGAGCACTTGACGAGTTTATCATCGAAGGCATTCAGACCACGATCCCGTTCCATCGGAAGATGATGGACAACAAAGACTTTATTGCCGGTACGTTTGACACGAAATATCTCGACACTCATGACTGGAAGGCATAACGATGAATTTCCCAGCTGACCTCCTCTACACCAGTGATCACGAATGGATCCGCGTCGAAGGCGACGTCGGCACGATCGGTGTAACCGATCACGCGCAGGGCGAGCTTGGTGACGTTGTGTATGTCGACATTCCAGATGCCACAGCAACGGTCGGCAAGGGCGGCACGTTCGGCTCGATCGAAGCCGTGAAGACCGTTGCCGACCTCTATGCTCCGGTAAGCGGTCAGCTTCTTGAGGTCAATGACGTTAACGCAGCCCCAGACTCCGTTAACAAGGACCCGTACGGAAGCGGCTGGCTTGTGAAGATCAAGATCTCCGATCCATCCGAGCTCGAGGGCCTTCTGAACGTCGATGCCTACAAGGCACTGATCGGCGCCTGATCGCTATCTAATCAACGCCCGGCGATATGCCGATGCGCGTGATTCGAACCTGCATACTCCTACTTGTCGTGCTATTCTCGTGCCATATGGCACGGGCTGGGGGAGAGCAGTGCGTTGTTTCAGACAGTACCGACATCATTGCAGGTGATGATTCGACGTCTGAGCTTCAGCATGTCGATCCGTGGCGTCTTGGCGCCGTCTCCGCGATTGGCGTTGGGGCCTTCGCAATCGGTCACGGCTGGCTGAACACCCTGTGGTGGAAGGGAGAACCAGCGTCATTCCACTGGAATGTTGAGCAGGACTGGACCTATGCGCTGGGAGCCGACAAAGTGGGTCATGCCTACTTTACCTCCATGGCCACCACCACTCTGGCCGGCACATTTCGCTGGTCGGGGATGGATTCTACTTCGGCAATCTGGAGCGGTGCCGGAGTTGCACTGCTGTATCAGACCTACAACGAAGTCCGCGACGGGTTCAGCGTCAAGTACGGATTCTCTCCGGGCGACATGGTGGCTAACATGCTCGGCGCTGCGCTTCCAGTTGCGCAGCACTACGCCCCCTCTCTAAAGAACGTTACATTTCAGATCTCGTTCTATCCGTCAGAACCATTTCGTCAGGGAATGTACGGGGCTATCATCGACGATTATGAAAGCACCACGCATTGGCTGAGTGTTGACGTGTATGAGATGCTTCCGCAATCATACCAGACGTGGTACCCCAAATGGGTCAACCTTGCCGTCGGCCACTCCGTTCGTGGCCTTGTCGGGTCAGCATCACCGCAGCACGTCTTTGTGCTCTCGCTCGACTGGAATCTGAAACGCCTACCGTTTCTTCCGGACTGGCTCAGGTCGGCCTTTGAGTACCTGCATATGTACCACCTGCCAGCCCCGGCCGTGGAGATCTCGCCAAACGTCAGGTGGTTTGGAATGCGATTTTAACACCTGCGGTGCGACACGCGCCTCGCGCGTGGGACACGGAGTGGGACACGGGATGGGACACGGAGTGGGACACCTGCGGTGCGACACGCGCCTCGCGCGTGGGACACGGAGTGGGACACCTGCGGTGTTGAACCTCAAACCCGAAACCCGAAACCCGAAACCCGAAACCCGAAACCCGAAACCCGAAACCCGAAACCTATTTCTTCACCAGCTCGTACGAATGATTGACCCAGCTCTTGAGTACGTCACTCGAGACTGATCCGTCGATGGTGATCGTGTTCCAGTGTTTTTTGTTCATGTGGTAGCCTGGGACAACGCATGGGTACTTTTCGCGCAGTTCGATGGCGCGCTCGGGGTTGCACTTCACATTGAACTGCTGCGTGGGGCTGTCGAGCGGGACAAGACAGAAAACCTTGCCGCTGACCTTGAACACGATCACGTCCGGCCCGAAGGGGAATGTTTCTTCAGCCCCTTCCAAAGAAAGGCAGTGATCACAGATGTCGACGATATCCATGGCGGTAGAAAAAGAAAAGCCCCATGACCGATGAGCTCATGGGGCTTTGCGAACAATCGTTAAAGGGATTACTTGCCGCTTGGCTGTGAAGCCTTAACAGCGTCCTTGAGAGCTGTAACGATGCTGTTGAACGTATCGGCTTCGGCGCCCTTGAGGCTGCCGCGCTGCATAAGTGTGAACAGGTTCTGCACCTGATCGCCGCGCATTTCGATCGTTAGAACATCATCGTCCTTCTTCGTGGCCTTCGTGGCAGCGTCGAGTGCATCCGTGAGAACCTTGCGGGTATCAAGAAATGCATCAACCTCGCCACCGCGGATCTCGATGCCACCAAGGAACTGAACAACGCCCTTGACTTCGGCGAGCTTCATCTTTGGCTTTAGAACAGTCGGTGCCTGAGCAGCTGGGGTAAGACTACCTTGGGCAGATGCTTCAACGCCTGCGAACAGCGTGCCGGCAACCAGTGCGATTATTGCGAAGATCTTCATTGTACTTGTGTGATGTTGTGAGAAAAACTGTGCAAATCTACGTCACTTTTTCGAAGGTTTCCATCCGGTCACTGCTTCATTC
>JBJTEQ010000060.1:0-15544 GCA_046092945.1 Kapaibacterium sp. (SeqCode) | reverse complement strand
TAGGACTGGCCTGCGCAGGTCATGGGACGCGACGAGAGGCTATTCCACTCTTGCAGAACCTCCTGCTGACGTGCGGCTGCCACGCCCCCTTCAAAGAAGCCCAGCTCCTCGAGCTGACGCACAAAGAGGATAACGCGGTGGATCTCTGCCCCATCCGGATCAACGCCGGCGGCCTGGGCCAGGTCGCTGGTCGACGTCATTCCGTCGCACGCTGCCAGCACCTCGAGCATGTCCGCATGGAGCATGATCGGCCCGTCAGCCACATCAAACGGGTCGTGCAGAACGAGGTAATCGTCGTCCTGCTCGCGATGCGCAGAGATCTGCACATCCATTCGCAGCTGAGGAAGGATCACGAGCCGCCGATCGTGCGCTGAAGTCTGCGCACGACCCAAACACCAGCGCCACCACTGATGGCAAACAATGCTGAGGCGAGAAGAAACAGCAGCTCGCCAGTAACAACGGCCGCGGCTACGGTCAGCACAACGCAGACGATGGAACAGAGAAGGATCATCGTCAGTGCGGATGAAAGCGATGCGCTCTTCTTCTTCATCGGGTATTCCTCACATTCGTGTTCGTTCGATACGATTCAACATAGTCGATATAGTTCTGTGCACTCTGCTCGAGCTTCGCGCATTCGTCATCGGTCAGCTCACGCACGATCTTTGCCGGCACTCCGGCAACAAGGGTGCGAGGGGGCACAACCAATCCCTCGCGGACAACGGCACCGGCCGCTACCATACTGTGGTGACCGATCACTGCACCGTCAAGGACGGTTGCATTCATGCCGATGAGAGCATAGTCCTCAACGGTACATCCATGGAGCATAACGCAGTGTCCGATCGTGACGCCATCACCAATGGTCAGTGAGTGCTTGTTGCACGTCACATGAAGCATCGACAGGTCCTGCACGTTCGTGCGCTCCCCAATGCGGATCTGATGCACATCGCCACGGATGACCACGTTAAACCACACAGAAGAGTCTTTCCCGATGTGCACGTCGCCCAGCACAACGGCTCCATGCGCCATAAACACAGTCTCATGCACCGTAGGGGTGATGTCAGCATACTGCATGATCATAAACTTCTCCCGTTATCCACGACGTGAAAAATGCGCCGTTTTCCCATCGACCTTCCACTGTTCGAGGTTGTCCAGCATGTACTTGCGAGCCTGCTCTTCGTCGTTGGGGATGATGCCATCGAGGATGGCCTCTTCGATCATCCATTTGATGTAGCCAACCTCTCGACTCGGTCCAAGGCCAGTGATCTCCATGATCTCTTCCCCACGTACGGGGCTCTGAAATGACCGCAGCTTGTCGCGCTCGCGGACATCGAACAGCTTCTGCTCAACGACGTCGTAGTTCTTGAGGTACTTCTGCGCTTTGGATGGATTGCGCGTGGTGATGTCGGCCCTGCACAAGGTGAAGAGATCTGCAATACCATCACCTGCCTGCACGGCAAGACGTCGGATGGCTGAATCCGTAACGCCTTCATCAACGAGTTTCATTGGTCTCTGGTGAAGCCTCACCAACGACTCAACGTAGTCGAGATGATGCATCGGCAACTTCATGCGACGAAAGATCTTCTGCTGCCAGCGGGCACCAACTTCCTCATGTCCGTGAAACGTCCACCCCGTTCCTTCGATGAACTTCTTGGTACGGGGCTTGGCAATATCATGCATAAGGGTGGCGAATCGTAGCCACACATTATCGGACATGCGAGCAACGTTATCAACGACCTGCAGGGTATGCAGGAACACGTCCTTATGCCCGTACTCACGGGACCCTGCGGTAACAAGGTCGACGCCCGAAAGGTTGTGAACCTCCGGGAAGACAAACTTCAACAGTCCCGTTTCCTGAAGGATCTTCAGACCAATGCTTGGCTTGTCGGAGGCAAGAATCTTGAGGAACTCATCTGTGATACGCTCTTGCGAGATGATCGTGATTCGCTCAGCCATCGAGGTCATGGCTTCCAGAAGCGCCTCGTCCACAGCAAACCCCAGCTGCGAGGCAAAGCGTGCCGCACGCATCATCCTGAGCGGATCATCGCTCATGGTAATGATCGGGTCAAGGGGCGTGCGCAGGAGCCCCCTTTCAATATCCTTTGCGCCATCGAAGAGATCGACAACCTGACCTAGACGGTCCGGATGAAGATCGGCGGCAAGGGCGTTCACTGTAAAGTCCCGACGTCGAAGGTCATCCTCAAATGTCCCCTCTTCAACCACCGGCTTACGAGAGTTTTCCTGGTACTCCTCACGGCGCGTGCCAACAAACTCGATGTGATGATCCCCGATCGGCACAAGTGCTGTGCGGAAACGTTCGTATTCAACGCACTTGGTCTTAAAGAGTTCGGCAACCTTTCGGGCAAACACTAGGGCATCGCCCTCAACGGTGATATCGATGTCTGTTCGGACCCGCCCCATGACCGCATCGCGAACGTAACCGCCCACCACATGGGCGCGCACATCCTGCTCGTGTGCGAGCGCAGCAATGCGCAGCAGCACGGCATCCGTGATGTCGATGGTGATCGTCATAGAATCATTTCCGCCAAGGGGCTGGCGGCCTGTAGTTTACCCCTGGTACGATGCGACGTCCCGAACCTGGCGCACACCAGAGCTACCCTTGTCGCGACGTTCCATCGCAACCAGAGCCGAGGCGTAGATCTCGCGCCATGTAAGGCCGAAGTTGACCATCAGCTCTTCCGGATCGCCGGAGCCACCGAAGGAATCCTTCACACCCACAAACTCAATTGGGACTGGGGCATTCTTTGCCGTGCATTCGGCAACAGCTCCGCCCAGACCTGCATGCACCTGATGCTCTTCGGCCGTCACAATACAACCGCACTCGCGAGCCGCCTGAGTAACAGTGGCAAAGTCGAATGGCTTAACCGTGTGAACGTTCACGACTCGAGCAGAAATGCCCTTCTTGGCAAGCTCCTTGGCTGCGAGAATACTCTCCCACACCAGTGCGCCGTTGGCAATCAGGGCAACATCGTTGCCGTGCATCAGCACATTGGCCTTGCCGAGCTCGAATGGTGTGTCTTCGGTCGTAAACATCGGTACTGGTGAGCGCCCGAAACGGATGTATGCCGGACCAACCTTCTCGCCCATAGCAACAGTGGCCTTGCGGGCTTCCTGGTAGTCGGCCGGAACGATCATCGTCATGTGCGGCAGCGTCCGCAGGAAGGCTACCTCCTCAAGGACCTGGTGCGTTGCACCGTCAGGCCCCACACTGATGCCAGCGTGACCGCCACCGATCTTCACGTGTGCTTCGTTGTAGCACACCGAAATGCGAAGCTGGTCCGCATTACGAAGCGCACAGAAAGCCCCATACGACGCGAAGAACGGGATCTTGCCACTCAGGGCAAGTCCGGCAGCAATCGTGGTGGCGTTCTGTTCGGCAATGCCGATCGAGAAGAACCTGTCGGGGAACTTCTCTTTGAACAGCGAAGTCATCACCGAACCGGTGATGTCGCCCCCGAGAACAACAACATTGCTATGGCGCTCGCCGAGGTCGACAAGTCCGTCACCAAAGCCAAATCGCGTGGGTTTTGATCCGAGAAGGTCCATCAGGTTTGAGGTTTGGGGTTTGAGGTTTGGGGTTTGGGGTGTGAGGTGTGAGCCACTTGTCACTTGTCACTCGTCACTCGACAATTGTCACTCGTCACTCGTCACTCGTCACTGGTCACTGGTCACTTGTCACTTGTCACTTGTCACTCGTCACTCGTCAATTGTCACTCGTCACTGGTCACTCGTCACTCGTCACTGGTCACTCGTCACTGGTAACTCGTCACTCGTCACAGGTCACTCGTCACTGGTAACTCGTCACTAGTAACTCCGTAACTTGCCGGCCATGGGTTTAGTAGCTATCGTCGGTCGACCAAATGTCGGCAAGTCCACGTTGTTTAATCGTATCATTGAGGAGCGCCACGCTATTGTGGAAGGCGAGCCTGGGGTGACGCGTGACCGGCTGTATGCCCGGGCTGAATGGGCAGGTAAGCACTTCGACATTGTGGACACCGGTGGTATTGTGCCGCAGAGTGACGATGTGTTCGAGAAGGCAATCCGCGAGCAGGCAATGCTTGCTATCGAAGAGGCAGACGTCATCATCTTTGCTGTTGATGGGCGGGATGGCATCACGCCGGTTGATGAGACGATTGCTTCGATGCTGCGGTCGTCGAAAAAGCCCGTTGTTGTGGTGGTGAACAAGTGCGATAATGCCATATCCGATATGAACTCTGCGGAGTTTTACGCGCTTGGGCTTGGCGACCCATTTCCGATCTCTGCTCTCAATGGACGAAGCACCGGCGACTTCCTCGATGCCGTTACCGAGCATCTTGATGCAGGGGCAGAGCTGGACGACACACGTCTGAAGATCGCCATCGTCGGACGTCCGAATGTCGGAAAGAGCTCGCTCACGAATGCATTGCTGGGTAAGGACCGCATGGTGGTTACGCCGGTGGCCGGTACCACGCGCGACGCTATCGACAGTGTGCTGACGTATTACGGCGAGCAGGTGGTGCTTATCGATACTGCCGGACTTCGCAGGCGCAGTCAGATCAAGGAAAGCGTGGAGCTCTATAGCACAATGCGCACCTCCCGTGCCATCGATAGATGCGATGTTGCTGTGGTCGTTGTCGATGCCGTGCAGGGGCTTGAAGCTCAGGACAAGCGCATCATCAATGAAGTGGAGCAGGCGCGCAAGGGCATCATCATTGCCCTGAACAAGTGGGACCTGATCGAGAAGGACACGAAGACGGCAGATCTGTTCATGCAGAAGATCCGCGAAGAGCTGCGCACGCTGGACTATGTACCGATCATTACCATCTCTGCCATCACAAAGCAGCGTATTACGAAGCTGATCGAAATGGCAAAGCAGATCCAGGCGCGCCGCACGGTCCGTATCCCAACGCATACGATCAACGAAGAACTCATCGCGATGCTGGAACGCACGCCCCCTCCAAGTGTGCGTGGACGTGACCTGCGCATCAACTACGTTACGCAGGTTGGAACGGAGCCACCGCTTTTTGCCTTCTTCCTGAACTTCCCCGAACTGCTTCCTGACGCCTACAAGCGCTTTATCGAGCGCCAGTTGCGGAACATCCACGACTTCGAGGGTGTGCCGATCAGCTTTGTGTTCCGTAAGAAGAGCAGCTGATCTGTTACAGCAGTGTGCTGAGTTCCCGCAACAGCACAGCTATACCGGTTGCGAGTACAACCCAACCGAAAGCTTTGCGTAGGGATGCATCTTTCACCCAACGCGTGGCAATAGTCCCCAGGTAGATACCGACGGACATGAGCCCCGTGAAGGAAAGAACAAGTGGCCAGTCGTAGGCCAGGCCGGTGTTAAGGTCAACGCTGACGCCAACGGCGGAGTTGATGCAGATAAGTACCAGTGATGTCGCAACAGCCCGCTTCATGTCGAGACCAGCAAGGAGTACCAGTGCCGGCGTGATCAGAAACCCGCCGCCGACGCCCAGGATTCCGCTGACAAAGCCCACCAGGACTCCAAATCCGGAGAGTTTCCATCGATGATTCGCGGATTGTGCTGTGCCCTTTGCTCGAAACATCTGAATGGCTACATACATGAGGATGATTCCAAAGGAGATCATTTGCAGGCGATCATCTGTGTGTGGCGCTACATACTGTCGTACGACAAACATCGATACTACTGTCGGCAGTCCGAATTCCAGCAAAGCACGTCCATCAATAAGTCGCTGACGGATGTGCTGAACAGATGCTATCGCTGATGACACCGTCACCATAAACAGAGCATAACCGCCAGCGAGGTCGGGATCGATCCCACCGAGGTACACCATTGCCGGAACAGCCACGATGGCTCCGCCAGCGCCAAGCATGCCTAGGGAGATTCCGATGAGAAACGAGATACCGTAGAGTACTATCGTCATGGGGTAGTCTTACCAGGCCAGCATACCGCCGCGAAGATTCACGGGGTTGGCAAAGCCCTGCATTTGCAGGAACATGCATGCCTGACCGCTGCGATTGCCCGAGCGGCAATAGACGATGATCTCTTTATCGCGCAGCAGGTCCAGTTCCGCAAGTCGTATGGGCAGCTCCCCAAGCGGAATGAGCATGGAGTTTGGGATGTTCCTTTCGGAGTGCTCTTCTGGCTGACGCACATCGAGGAGCACAACGTTCTCACTGGCCGCAAGACGAGCCTTGAGATCTTGGGGAAGGATTTCGTTGATCATGCGGATTCTCCTTGTTCGACAGGTGCGCCGGAGGATTTCCAGCCGCCGAAGCCCTGCGGAAAGTTGCGAATGTTCGTAAAGCCCTCGCGCATGAGATAGCTCGAGGCGATGCTTGAACGGTCACCTCCCTGACACGCAATCACCACCGTTGTGTCGCGAGGAACATCGGCAAGATGATCGCGCAGGTAGCCGCCGTGAATGTGTCGGGCGCCGGGGATGTGTCCGGCAATGTGTTCTGAGTATGCCCGTACGTCGATCACCGTCACTGCCGGATCGTTGTAGGCGCTTTGCAGTTCATCGAGATGCATCTGTGGCAGCTCGGCAAGGTCGTGGCCAGCCCCCTGCCAGTCGGTCACATTCGGATACGTGCCGGCGATGTTGTCGAGTCCGATGCGCATCAGCTTGCGCGTGATCTCCGCGAGCTGTTCTTCGTGAGCGATGATGATGAAAGGGGCGTCGTAGGGCACCATCCAACCGGCCCAGGTGGAGAACGACTTGTTGTTCTGAATGTTGACCGACCCCGGAAGATGACCACCGGCGAAGGAGACCTTGGAGCGGGCGTCGATGATCATATCGCGCTGCTTAACGGCCGTGCTGAGCTGATCAAGAGACAATACCGGAACCTTCGGGACCTCGGTGAGCAATGAACGCGGAACCTTGTTGAGCTTCTTCATCATGGCGAAGTAGCGAGGGGGCTCTGGCTGACCCGACAGCAGTTCGTTGATGAAGGCCTGCTCGTCGGTGTGACGCAGAGCCCAGTTGACGAGCCTTTCGTAGCCGACGGTCGACGACGGAATCGCTCCAAGCGCCTTGCCACAGGCCGATCCCGCGCCGTGTGCCGGATGTACCTGGATGTGGTCGGGCAGGGCCTTAAAGCGCTTCAGGGATTCCCACATATGGCGCGCACCGACTTCCATTGTTCCGCGGTAGCCGGCAGCCTTCTCCAGCAGGTCCGGACGTCCGACATCTCCGACGAAGACAAAGTCACCCGTGAAGATCATGATCGGTTGATCGGCAATGGCTGGCGTGTCCGTAGCCAGAAAGCAGATGTGCTCGGGGGTGTGGCCCGGTGTGTGCATGACCTGGATCTTGATGTTGCCAACCATGAACACGTCGCCATCACGCACGCCGTGGTGGGGGAACTCATACTGCCACTCGTCGCCCCCTTCGTTGCTGAGGTACATCGGGGCATCTGTGAGAGCCGCTAGCTCTCGGGTGCCGCTCAGGAAGTCAGCATGGATGTGCGTCTCAGCGAGATGCGTAATGCGAAGACCCTCACGCTTGGCGATCTCACGGTAGGTGTCAACATCGCGCTTGGCATCGATAACAAGGCATTCGCCCGTCTTCTGGCATCCCACCATGTAGGAGGCATGGGCCAGGCCGGTTTCGTAGATCTGCCGAAAAAACATGGGGGTTCTCTCGTGGTGACGGCTACAAAAATACCCCGTACCAGTGGAACTTTTGGTCTCCACACGGGGTACGACTATGTGGGTATCTTTTGCCCTGTGGTATCACACGGTGAGAGTAGTTTTGAGTAAGCGTAATCCTGGGGTAACACGCAATGAATTCTCCGAACTACCGCGGACCATTCGCGGCCATGGGTGTATTGTTTTTCATGATCGGGTTCATCACCTGTCTGAACGACATTCTTGTGCCCCATATGAAAAGCGTTTTTGATCTGTCATACACACAGGCAGCGCTGATCCAATTCTGTTTCTTCACGGCCTACTTCGTGATCGCCTTTCCTTCTTCGGCGGTGATCTCTCGGCTTGGCTATCAGAGGTCGATCGTTGTGGGACTCGGCGTTTCTGCACTTGGAACAGTGCTGTTTTATCCTGCTTCCATACAGCAGTCGTACCCACTGTTTCTTGTCGGACTCTTCACGCTTGCCTCAGGATTTGCTCTTCTGCAAACGGCGATGAACCCATACGTTGCCGTTTTGGGTCCGCCTAGCAGTAGTTCTGCCCGACTCGTTCTCTCCCAGGCATTTAACTCGGTTGGTACAACTATCGCTCCATGGCTTGGCGCCATTCTCATCCTCGGTGCCTCGGTGCTGGGAGCGGAACAGCTTGCAACCATGACGCCTGATGCTGTTGCTGCGTACAAGACCACTCAGGCGGCAGCTGTTCAAATGCCGTATCTGGTACTGACGGGTATGCTTGTTGTGCTCGCACTTGTTGTCTCAAAGCTCAACCTTCCGAAGATCATTGATGTTGAGGGCGACGATGAACGCTCAGTCACACTCTTTGCTCCACTCAAAGTGCCGCGTTTATTCAAGGGGGTCATCGGCATTTTCTGCTACGTCGGCGCTGAGGTTGCCATCGGCTCGTTCATGGTAAACTATTTTCAGGAGTGCATCCCCGGAATCAGCGAGCAGAACGCCGCCGGTTACGTCACCTACTACTGGGGTGGAGCAATGGTGGGACGTTTTATCGGTTCCTATCTGCTTACCCAGGTGCGTCCGGGGCTTCTGCTGGGTATCATGTCATCGATCAACGTTTTTCTGACGTTTGGTTCAACGGTAACAAGTGGAAAGACCGCCGGACTTCTCCTTGTGGCTTGTGGGTTACTGAATAGCATCATGTTTGCGACGATCTTCACGCTGGCGATCAAGGACCTTGGAGTGATGACCAACCGCGGATCGAGCTGGCTTATTGCGGCAATCCTTGGTGGTGCCATTGTGCCTCAGGTGCAGGGAATGATCGCCGATTCCATCGGGTCGCTTGCCCCTTCCTATTTGATCGCAACGGCTTGCTACATCTACATTGCCTACTACGGTTTCTCCGGGTCTAACATTCACAACGAAGCGCAAGGTGTTTCCTGATGAAGACACTGCTACTTTTCGTTACAATCATCATTGCATCGGTAGGATCCGCAGCCCAGTCGGTCACGATCCGTGGCACGGTCACCGATGAGGGCGGCTCTGCAATCGTTGGTGCCTCGGTACGGGTTGCCAATAGTCGCACCGGAGCATATTCTCGAAGTAAGGGGGCTTTCGAGATCAAGGTTCCTGCGGCGATCGATGTGACACTGACCGTGAACATGGTGGGATACAAGACCACTGAGGTATCGATCGCGAAGGAGAATCTCGGGGAGCAGGTCGCAATTACGTTGAAGACCGACCACCTGAAACTGAAAGAAACGGTTGTGGTGGGCTACGGCACCAAGCAACGGGTTGAGATGACCGGGTCTGTGGCGCAGATCGACTCGCGCGAGATCGCTCAGAACACATACGGCAACTTCGAAAATGCTATTGTCGGCCGTGCACCGGGCGTTCAGGTCATCAACTCGAACGGTATGGCTGGAAGTGCTATGACCATCCGCGTGCGGGGCGTTGGTTCGCTTACTGCATCGGGTGAGCCGCTTTACGTCATTGACGGTGTTCCGGTGACGCAGGGTGATTTTGGTGGGAAGGACCGACTGGCCACTCAGACAAATGCACTGGCATCGATCAATCCAAACGACATTGAGTCGATCGATATTCTTAAGGATGCTGATGCAGCGGCGATCTATGGATCACGGGGCTCCAACGGTGTAGTCCTGATCACAACCAAGAAGGGTGCTTCGGGTGCCACACGGTTTAATGTGAGTCTCTTTCGCGGTCAGAGCACAGAGACCAACCGCGTGTCTCTGCTGAGTGGCGACGAATACCGAGGGATGTGGGCAGAAGCGAACAGGCAGGATTCTGTGGCACTCTCTATCCTTCGCCCAACTGCGCGGTTTACCGCAAAGCCCCTTCCCGGTGGACTGAAGCCGGATCAGTTTGCCAACACCGACTGGTTGGGGCTCACGATGCGTCAGGGCGAAATTACGGACGCAGCAGTAACGGCCTCCGGAGGGACGAGTGCTGTAACGTTCTTTACAAGTCTTGGCTATCGCAATGAGTCGTCGTATGCCGTCGGGAACAGCTTTGAGCGTATCAATGGACGTGCAAATGTTGACTTTAAAGCAACGGAAAGCGTCTCCATCGGCCTCAGCTCAAACTTGAACTACTCGCTGAATACCAGGGTGCCCTCGGCATGGGCCGGTGGCATCGGTGCAGCGCAGAGTTCGGCCCTTCCATATTTCCCGATCTATAATTCGGATGGTACGTACTTCGAACCGCAGCGTCCGTGGTATGCCATGTACAATCCGGTTGCTCAGCTCAATGAGAATCAGTTCCAGAATAGTGAGACTCGACTGCTGACAAATCTCTACACCCAGATCGCCTTGCCAGAGCACTTTTCTCTTCGTCTGCAAGGGGGCTTCGATCTTCTGAATTTCACCGACCGTCGGTATACATCCCTGGTGGTTCAGTCGGAAGCTGAAGCCGAAGCCCGAAAGGTGGGCGTAAACAATTTTATCCTGAATGGAACATTGTCGTACGACAACTCTATTGCTGATGGACTGAAATTGAACGCGATGGTGGCGATGGAAACACAGTCGTCGAATCAACTTGTCACGGGGCTAAAGGGACGCAACTTCCCGAATCCAGCATTCCGGAATCCAACATCTGCGGTAGTCCGTGAGGCATACTCCTACGAGACAGCCTTCTCCTTCATGTCGTACATCACGCGGTGGAACTTCAATTACGTTGACAAGTACTTTGTAAGTCTTACCGGACGTGTGGACGGATCGTCACGGTTTGGAAGTGAGAATAGGTATGGCTTCTTCCCGTCGCTTGGAGCTGGGTGGATCCTGTCGAAGGAAGATTTCCTCAAAGGTGTAGAGTCGATAAGCCTGTTGAAGCTTCGGGCCAGTATTGGTCTGACGGGGAATGCTGATGGAATCGACGATTACCAGTGGCAGGGAACATACAAGGCCGGTGCCGATTATGGCGGCACTCCTGGCATCCGTCCAGACCGCCTTGCGAACCCTCAGCTTGGTTGGGAGCAGACGCGTCAGATCGACATTACCGCAGAGGCCGGTTTCTGGAACGGCAGACTCCAGGCCACCGTCTCGTGGTATCACAAACTCACGTCGAACGTTCTTCTCAACGTGGCCGTGCCAGCATCTACGGGATTTTCGTCTATCCTCAAGAACGTTGGTTCATTTGAGAACACCGGCGTTGAAGTCGTCCTCAGTGGATACCCAGTGACTTCAGGTGAGTTCACCTGGCGTACTGACCTTTCGATAGCTCATAACACGAACAAGGTTTTGGACAACGCTGGTCTGCCCCCTGATGCCATAGGTGGACCCGGCGAGACTCGCATCCTTGTCGGATATCCCGTTGGAACGTTCTTTATCAATCGCTCCGCCGGAGTGCAATCACGAACCGACTCAGTGACGGTGCAGCGCCGTCGATCGGGCAATGCTGTTACGTTCCTCACATCGAAGGATGACGCGAGGTGGAATCAGTTCTACGACACAACGATCGTCATCGTTGGTGGGTCGCAGCTGTTCTACAACCTCAACGGGCGGATAACTGATCAATACGACCTCAACGATCGTGTAGCACTGGGTAATCCGTATCCGACGTGGTTCGGCGCGTTCACCAACACGATCAACTGGAAGGGCTTTGACCTTACTGCCATGATCTATTACCAGTTCGGTAATCAGATCTATGATGACGCTGCAAAGCGTCAGGTTGGCAACCTTGGATCAAACTTCAATCAGGTGAAAGATCAGACAGAGAGACGCTGGCAGAAGGAAGGCGATGTCACGGACGTTCCGCGCCTGTCCCTTACGGAGAACTATGACATCAATACGGATCGCTTCATCTACGACGGTTCATTTGTCCGACTGCGTCAGCTCACACTCGGCTACACGATTCCTGGCGATTATCTGGAAATGTCGGGCCTTTCGAGTCTACGTGTTTATCTGACAGGTCAGAATCTTCTCACCTGGACCAACTACCCGGGATGGGACCCGGAGATCATGCGTGATCAGGATGGCGCTCAGGGACGAAATCTCGGAGCCGGTGTCACCTACCTGACACCGCCACAGGCAAAGCAACTCGTCATCGGTATCAATGCGGGATTCTGATCATGAAGACACCATTCATATCCTCGATGCGTACTGCCTTTGTAACGGGGCTCGCAATCCTATCGATGGGTTGTGATTCGATTCTCAACCAGACGCCGCCCCTTGACATTTCCAATGACGTTGCGCTCTCGACCCCCAATGGAATCGTTGCCGCACTGACGGGAGCCGCTGATCAGTTCTCTTCCGGAGCATTCTATGGCGGAAATACGATGTCGATCGGTGAACTCTGGTCGAATAATGTAGAGTCTAATGTCGGAGCCGATTTCGGTCGACTGCAGATCCTTTCCTACAATCTGAACATCTTCAACCCGGAAGGACGTTCGATGTGGGGCGATGGGTACGGGGTGATCAATCGGGCGAATAATGTCCTCAAGGGCCTGGAAACCGTTCCGTTCGCTGATGCGCGTCAGAAAGAGCTTCTGCGAGGGCGTGCATTGGCACTTCGTGGAGCTTCTCTCTGGGCACTCTGCATGTACTTTGCTCAGCCATGGGGCTTTACGGCAGACAACTCGCACCCGGGTGTGGTGATCCGTACGGAGCCGACAACCGGAGATGTCGGCACAGTAAAGATCCGCGCTACGCTGAAAGAATGCTACGATCAGGTTATTGCCGACCTGGCACTCGCGGCTCAGTTGCTTCCTGCCAAGGATGCCCCGTATATGGGGTCGATGGCAGCAAAGGCGCTGCTGTCGCGCGTATACCTGCACATGGGCGACTGGGCGAAGGCTGAGGCATTGTGCACGGACGTAATTGCCAGCGGGGCACACACTCTCAACGCATCGGTCACGGATGTCATAACCTCAAATGGAACTCCTGAGGTTGTGTTCGAGGTTGTCAATAGTCCAGTGGACAATGCGGGTTCGATCGTATGGGATTTTCGTCAGGCCGATAACGCATTGCCGCGCTACTGGGCAGGTACCGACTTTGTGAATTCGATCTACACAGACACCACTGATAAGCGACTTGCACTCTACGTCTACCGAAACAGCCGTTTGTACGTTGCCAAGTGGGACCGCATAGCGATGAACACTCCGGTTATTCGACTCGCTGAATTGTACTTGACGCGTTCGGAATGTCGTGCGCAGCAGGGCAACGCAGCTGGCGCATTGGAGGACGTTAATGTTGTTCGGCAACGTGCCGGATTGAAGCCGCTAGCAGCGACCGTAACCGGCAATTCGCTGATCAACTCGATTCGCCGAGAACGTAATCTGGAGCTGGCGTTCGAAGGAGACATCTTCCTTGAGCGAAAGCGCCAGCGAAAGAATCTCAAGCAGCGTCCGTGGAACGACGCAGCGCTGATCTTCAAGATTCCCGACATCGAAATGAATGCAAATACACTTTGCGTTCAGAATCCCTAATTCACGTTTGACTGTTCACCTCGTTTAATCAACACATTTACACCAAGGAGTTGTCATGAAGACATTTCTTCTCACTGCGGTGTCAGCCTTTCTGCTGGCAACGTCGGTGTTCGCTCAAAAGGTGGTCGAAACAGATCCTGCTCGTCCGATCGAGACAGGTGGCGTAACGATCACCTACCGTCCGGCCCTCGATGAAAAAGATGGCAAGACACCAATGACGGAAGTAACGGAGATCTGGGCCTATACAGGTTGCCGTGAAGCGCAGATCGCGCAGGATCCGAACACGAAGTACTATCAGAAGTACGACTGGAACGATCTGAAGAACTATCCCGAGATGAAGCTGAAGAACAACGGCGATGGAACGTTCACGCTGAAGATCGACAACATCAAGGCCTACTACAATGTGCCTGATGATAAGCCTGTGCGTGAGCTTTTGTTTGTGTTCCGCAACGTCGATGGTACTGTTCAGGGGGCTGACCGCCTTATCGCTGTCGATCCTGCCGGTGGCTCGTCAACAGCAGGTCTGCGCCTTATCAATGGCGTGAGCACTTCAACAAAGGTCGACGTGATTGCTGCGCAGGCAGATGCACCTCAGATCACCGAGATCGGCTTCCAGCTTGCCTCTGTGTATAAGGAGATCCCAAGTGGCGATGCGGTGCAGATCAAGGCCAAGGCTTCGGGTGCACCTGCTCCGATCTACGCCGACGTCACAGAGAAGCTTGCCAAGGATGGCAAGTACACATTGCTCATCGGAACCAATGCCAACGACGAATTTGTCAGTAAGGTCCTTGCCGATGATCAGGTGACCAAGGCTGGCGTAACGAAGATCCGCTTCATTCACTGGTCGCCATCAACTCCGGCCATTGACGTGCGCGCCGTCCTTCCGGGCGGAGCATTGTCGAATCCAGTCGTTGCTGGTGCCAAGTTTGGCGACGTTGCCAACGTTGAAGTGCCAGCAGGAACATACAAGCTTGCAGTAACGGCTGCAGGACAGACCACTGCGCTGATCACGTTCAATCCGATTGTTCTGCCAGCTGGTACAAACCTTACAGCAGTGGCATTCGGTAATGCAAATGAGCTCACAAAGCTCCGTGCATTTATCGACAATGGAAACGGTCGCGACTTTGTTGATGTCCTTCCACTGGGCCAGGGCTGGGTTGTGAAGACCAATCCTGAAGTGCCAAGCAAGAACGAAGGTGTCGAAGTCATGTACAACCCTGAGAACGATGTCAAGGATGGTCAGTTCAAGATGGTCGGCGTTGAAGATGCCTATGTGTACTCTGGTGCTCGCGACTATGCAGGGGGCTATTTCCAGAAGGCCGAGTGGGGTGCCACCGGAACAACGGAAGCACTGAAGCTGAAGGCTGTTGGCGACGGTACCTTCACGTGGAGCATTCCAAGTCCAATCTGGTCATTCTACCCTGGCGTTGAAGAAGCTAAGGTTCTGAAGGAGCTCCTCTTTGTTTTCCGCAATGCTGACGGTTCCAAGCAGGGTAGCGACCAGATCCTGCGCGTAGGCGATGGGTCTGGCCCAACAGTGACGACCGACCCGAAGAATGCGACAGCGAGTAAGCCCCTTGCCGTTACCTACTATCCATGGAATGACAAGAAAGACGGTTCGTTCAAGATGGTTGGCGAAGCGGCGTATGTGTACACCGGAGGTATCTGCGAAGACGGCACGTACCTCGAAAAGGCCGGCTGGGGTAACGTTGGCACAACCGACGGCCTGAAGCTGACGATGAACAATGATGGAACAGCCACGTGGAACATCGCGGACCTGAATGCGTTCTACAACGTTCCAATGGGCAAGAAGCTGAAGGAAATCCTCTGCGTCTTCCGTAACGCTGACGGCACTCGTCAGGGCTCCGACGTAAAGATCCCTATCGATCAGCCGACATCTGTCGAAGATGACAAGCTGGCTTCGTCGATCAACGTTTTCCCGAACCCAACTCCCGGTATGGCACGCATCACGCTGCCGACGGAAGCACCAGTTCGCGTTAGCGTCGTCAATAGTGT
>JBJTEQ010000059.1:0-2002 GCA_046092945.1 Kapaibacterium sp. (SeqCode) | reverse complement strand
GGGTGCTACAGATCCAATACGGCTGAATGAGGTCTCGTCCCTTTTCAAAATTCAGCACAGGGGGCTTGCCTGAAAGCTTGCCAAGAATACCCACAACACCCGCAATTCCGAGAACGGCCGCGTGGGGGAGTCGCACGGGGATGAGTCGGCGTTTGCCCATCACCGCTCCGGTCATGGCGGCTATCTGTGGCCAGGTGTAGTATTCATCTGATGAAATGAAATATGTCTGACCAACGGCACGATCACTCATGGCGGCAAGGACAATTCCACGCGCCAGGTCTCGTACATGGACCAAGCTTACACTCTTTTCGCCAAAGCCGATATAGGTTGCCAGTCCCTTGCTGACAGTCTGGAAGAAGGTCAGGATCGCTTCATCGCGCGGACCATAGACTGCAGGAGGACGGATAATCGTTGAGGGAATGTCGGTTGCTTCACGGACGACATCCTCGGCGAGCTTTTTCGTTCTACCGTAGGCAGTAAGGGGGCGCAGTGGGGAGCTCTCGTCCACCGGGGTTTCAACTGAAGCTGATGGCCCCACGACGGCAAGCGAAGAAATGTGTACGAACCGCGAGAGACCTGGATTGTATGCCCGGACTGCATCGAGCAGATTCCTGGTTGCCTCGAAATTGCCGCGCAGAAAATCCTGCTCATTCTTTGCAGCAGTAAGTCCTGCTACGTGAACAACAATATCGATGCCCTCAACAGCCCCCTTCAAAGAGTTCACGTCAAAGAGCGACCCATCCACTCGCGTAACGTCTTTACCCTCGAGCCACCGGAGATTTGACGTAGCTCGGGCTATGTAGCGCACCGTGTGGCCCTGCTCAAGAAGAACATCAACGACATGACTTCCAACAAATCCGGTAGCACCGGTAACAAGAACGTTCAAGGGATCCTCGATCGGATATGGTGACTGCTGATCCTGTTCGGGATCAGCGAGCGATGGTGAACGGAATCGTCCTAATGTGGCGTCCATGCTGATACCGCACAACATAGGCGCCACTGGAGAGCTCGTGGATCGGCACATCAATGCGATGAATGTCAGCAGACGATGAAGCGATGTACTGTAGCGCAAACGACTCGCCTGCGACAGAGCTTATGAGAACGTTCACCGGGTCATTAGTGACGGTAGTGAATTCCATGTGAAGCACATCGTTCTGGGCAGGAGCAATGCGGAATATGATCGGACGCCCAAGTGACGCAAGCCCAGCTGAGATATCGCACTCCCTTTCAACCGTCAGGGTTCCGTCCTGACCAGTAATGATCGTACCAGGTGCCGTGGCTGTATCGACATCAAGCACGGTAGCGCTAACATCCGTTACGTATGTGCGCGCCAGAATGGAGAATAGCGAACGCATTGAGACAATCGGACTTGATGACGTGATAGTAACGGTTGCCTGTCCCGGTACGTTCTCCGTGATGGCCACCGAAGCCCCCTGCAATGGAGTTGAGGCAGATTCGGGACGCATAAGTAGCGGATTGTAGTTCAGCTCAACGACCATTGTTCGCAGATCCAGCGAATCAAGGGGCGTGCGCGAGGTCAAGTCAAACGGAAGAGATACCGGGCTGCCAGCAAATGCAGTAGCATCCTGGGGTGCAACAATGCGAAGCCCCGTTACCGTGCCTTTACCGACTGTGGCACCGGTAAGCGCCAGAGAAACCGTATCAGCGCAGCTACCGCTTGTGCGACTTGTAACGCGAATGGTGTCTCGACGGCTATAGTCGACGAAGGCATATTCGATATCGATCTCTGCCTTCTGATTTGGTGCAAGAGTAGCAGGCAGTGTCGGACGACGAGCGATAATGCGGAATGGCGTAGCGATACCATCAAGGTCCTCGACACGCACGTCACCAGTACCGGTGTTCGTAATGGTCAGAGTTCGGACGTTTGATGCACCGCTGGTAAGCGTTCCAAAGTCGGAGGTTGAGATCGAGGTAGACCGACGAGGTGTTCCGGATGTGCCCCGCACAACAACCTTCTGCACCACCGAGCATGGCTCGATGG
>JBJTEQ010000058.1:0-9962 GCA_046092945.1 Kapaibacterium sp. (SeqCode) | reverse complement strand
ACCGTGCTGATAATGTCCATAGGTACGACGCGAAATTACGAAATGACCTATCTTTGCCCCCTGAACACTTGTCTATTCACGCCAACCGAGGATCGGTACCATGACCACGGAAGAATTCCTCCAGAAGCTCGACGAGATCGTCTCCGAGCGCCACATGCTTCAGCATCCGTTCTACCTCATGTGGAACGAAGGAACACTCACAGTTGATATGCTCCGCGAGTATGCCAAGGAGTACTATCACCAGGTGCATCTGTTCCCGACCTACGTCAGCGCCACGCATGCAAACTGCGAGGACATGGAGGTGCGTCAGATGCTGCTTGAGAATCTTATCGAAGAAGAGCACGGTCCGGATAACCACCCAGAACTGTGGCTCCGTTTCGGTGGAGCTCTCGGTGTGAGCCGTGAGGAAATGAAGGAGCGTCGCTACCTGCCGCACACGCGCGAGTCTGTGCGCATCCTGAAGGAATTGGCTGGACGCAAGAACGCCTACGAGGGTCTCGCTGCTCTGTATGCCTATGAATCGCAGATTCCAGAGATCTCAACAACAAAGATCGCAGGACTCAAGAAGTGGTATAACCTCGACACCAAGGATGCGCTGGAGTTCTTTGCTGTGCACGAGCACGCTGATGAGATCCATCGCACCGTAACGCGCGAAGCTCTCGTGCGTATGTGTGAGACGGATGAGCAGAAGCAGGCAGCTCTTGATTCAGCTCGCGAAGCCGCGGATGCCTTCAATCTCCTGCTTGATGGCGTCTACAACACGTGGTGTGCGGAAAAGGCAGCTCTGAACTGATCATCAAGCGCCATGTGTCGCTTTATCGCCTACATAGGTCCGTCGATCCTGGCCGATGATCTGCTCTACAAGCCGAAGTTCTCGCTTGTAACGGCGCAGACGATGAATGCCGGTGAGATGTCCGTGTCCGTCAATGGTGATGGATTCGGTGTGGGCTTCTATGCACCCGAGCTCGATAACGAGCCCTGTGTATTTCGAAGCATCAAACCGGCGTGGAGTGACAACAACCTGAAGAACCTGGCGAAGAAGATCCACTCTCCCTGCATGTTTGCCCACGTTCGGGCAGCGTCGCCGGGATTGGCCGTCGAGGAGCTGAATTCTCATCCGTTTGCCTGTGGCAAGCTGATGTTTATGCACAACGGTGTGGTAGGGGGCTTCAAGTCGATCCGCCGTAAGCTGCTCCGAATGCTCAACGACACGGCCTACGATGCGATTCAGGGGAGTACAGACTCAGAACATCTTTTTGGTTTGCTGCTCAATCACATAGCCGATCCCTATGGCCATGTGACGTGCGAGGAGCTGGTGCAGGCCATGTATGGAATGTTCGCTGATCTGAACACTCTTCTCATGGATTCAGATGTGCGCCAGCATTCGTATTTGAACCTTGCCGTTACCAACGGAACGTGTCTTATCACGGTCCGCTACACAACGAATCCAAACGTACAACCCGCTTCGCTGTACTACATGCACGGACGCGAGTATCGATGCCTCGGGGACAACTGCACGATGGAGCAGGCATACGGAAAGCCCAGTGCCATCGTGGTAGCGTCAGAGCCATTTACGGCTCGTCGCGCTGACTGGATGAAAGTTGAACGTAACGCAATGATGGTGGTCGACGAGACCATGACCATTGCTTTTCATCATGTCGAGATGGACGTCGAAAAACTAGATTTCGAGACAATTGCCCCGGAAATCGGATGAACTACGCAGCCCTGATACCGCTGTTTCCCCTTGTGGGATTTGTGATCGTTGCTCTCTTTGGGCGACGAATCAATAACGAGAAGCTCGTTGGCACTATAGCCAGCGGCGCCATCCTGGCAAGCTTCATCACGGCCGTATCCGTGTTCATGGGGCTTTCGGCCCGTGCACCGGAAGAGCGCTCGTTCGTTCATGAGGTATACACGTGGATCGCAACTGGCGATTTCAAGGTGAACATTGCCTATCAGTTCGATCAACTCTCGATCCTCTTTACGCTGATCATCACAGGTATTGGGTTCCTCATCCACGTGTACTCTATCGGGTACATGCATGGCGATAAGAGTTTTCCGCGCTTCTTCGCCTACTTGAACCTGTTCGTCTTCATGATGCTCAACCTTGTGCTTGCCAACAACATGCTCCTGACCTTCCTCGGTTGGGAAGGGGTGGGCCTGGCCTCGTACCTTCTGATTGGATTCTGGTACGATCGCAAGTTTGAAGGGACGCATATCACATGGACCGGTGATGCCGCCATGAAGGCCTTCGTTGTAAATCGTATCGGCGACTTCGGCGTGCTTCTGGCAATGTTTCTTTTGTTCACCAACTTCGGTACACTTGATTACGCCGCTATCAACGGTAGCGCTCAATCGGTTCTTTCCACCGAAAAGGCCACGCTGATCACACTCCTGCTATTTCTCGGCTGTACAGGCAAGAGTGCGCAGATCCCACTCGGTGTATGGCTCCCCGATGCTATGGCGGGTCCGACTCCGGTGTCAGCTCTTATCCACGCTGCAACGATGGTTACATCGGGCATCTTCCTGATCGCCCGCACGAACGTCCTCTTTGCAATGTCGCCAACCACCATGGCTGTTGTTACCGGCATCGGAATCACGACGGCGCTTCTTGCCGGACTCGTTGGTCTGGTACAGAACGATATCAAGAAGGTGCTTGCCTACTCGACGGTATCTCAGCTGGGCTTCATGTTCGTTGCGCTCGGTGTAGGTGCCTTTACGGCCGGCGTGTTTCACGTGATGACGCACGCCTTCTTCAAGGCACTTCTGTTCCTCGGCTCTGGAAGCGTTATTCACGGTATGCACGAAGAGCAGGACATCCGCAAGATGGGTGGTCTGAAGAAGTATATGCCGATCACGTATCGCACCTTCCTTATCGGCACGCTTGCTATTGCGGGCATCCCATTCTTCTCGGGCTTCTTCTCGAAGGACGAGATCCTTTGGTTTGCCTGGTTGAATGGCAGTCCCGTGTTGTGGGGTGTTGGCGCACTTGCTGCGCTGACAACGGCGTTTTACATGTGGCGCCTGACCACGCTGACCTTCAGCGGCGAAGAGCGTTTTGATCATCATCATGTTCACCCACACGAGTCACCGGCAACGATGACCATTCCGCTGATTGTCCTTGCGGTTCTTTCGGCCTTTGGTGGTCTGCTTGGAATCCCGCATGTAATCGGTCACGCTCTGCATCTGCCGAATCTTCTCGAAGGTTGGCTTGAGCCGATCTTCGCCAGCGGCAATGCTCTATTGCCAAAGCATGAAGGTGACCATGCGTCGCTGGAGGTCACTCTCATGGCCGTCTCTTCCGTGATCGCAATCATTGGCATTCTTGCTGCTCGTTCGGTGTATGGCAAGGGTATGGACACGGCAAATTCTATTGCCGGCAAGCTCTCTGCCGGCTACAAGCTGTTGCTGAACAAGTATTTTGTCGACGAAGTATATCACATGCTCGTAGCCGGACCGATCATGGCTGCATCACGCGATTTTCTCTGGAAGATCGTCGATGTGCTCGCAATCGATGGACTGGTTAATGGTTCAGCCCGTTCGATGGGTGCCTTGTCCGGTACGCTTCGCAAGATCCAGAGTGGCGTGGCGCAGAACTACGCTCTGATCATGATGATCGGCATTGTCGTGCTTCTTGGAATGGTTCTCGGGCCATGGTAGGCGGACTGTTCAGCCCCCTGTCTCACGATAGGTTCTGAACAATGTGTTATACCGTTTCCATTTTTGCGCAGACGCATGTTATCGAGACCGACCTTGGCCGGCTCTTTGAGGATGCGTCAGAGTTTGTTCCGTACGTTCACGTCTCCGGCTTTGCCCACCCCCTTCTCCCAATCGCTGCAGGGGAAAGCGATCTGCGGCTGATGCAATGGGGCTTGGTGCCGCGCTGGACCAAGACGCTCGAACAGGCGCATGAGATGCAGTCGCGCACCTTGAATGCCCGCTCGGAAACAGCATTTGAAAAACCGTCCTATCGTGATGCGATTCGAAAGCGCCGGGGACTTTTACCTGTCAATGGCTTCATCGAATGGCGTCACGACGGAAAGTTGAAGATCCCGCATTTGGTAAGGCTTCGAGGTCTCGAGATCTTTACGCTTGGATGCATCTGGGAGGAGTGGACCGAACCGGAAACGGGTGAATGCCGTGCGACGTTTTCGATCCTGACAACTGAAGCGAATATCCTGATGTCGTATGTTCACAATTCTGCGATGCGCATGCCGGTAGTGATCCCTCGCGAAGATCGTCCGACCTGGTTGTTCGCTGAGGATAGAGAAGAGATTCAGCCGCTGATGCGGCCGCTGGAGGACGGTTTTCTGGAGGCCTATCCGGTGACGAGAGAAGTATCGAGAATCCGCGTGAACTCCAACGAGCCTCGGCTGTTGGAACCCGTCGGCGAGATCATTGTGGCATGATTCTTTATTCCCTTTTGATGGTGCTCGCACTCGCATCTGCTGGTGTTGACGAAATGAACCTGGCACAGTTGCAGTCGCGGATTCATCGAAATGCGGACACCACGTACGTTGTGAATTTCTGGGCAACATGGTGTCGGCCGTGCGTCGAAGAATTGCCAGCATTCGAAGCCCTTGCAAGGAAGCATAGCAAGGAGCCGGTAGTGGTACTTCTCGTCAGTCTTGATGCGCCGAACGAACGGGAGACAAAGGTGGAGCCGTTCATCCGCAGGAAGGGCTACGATCATTGTCAGGTTCTGCTTCTTAATGAACCCAAGCCACATCTGTGGATCGACAGGGTCGATCAGTCGTGGAGTGGTTCGATTCCGGCAACATTGTTTGTTAAAGGACAACGCCGACTATTCGGCGAGTTTCAATTCAACGAAGAGTCGTTAGACTCAACATTTACCGCATTTCAAAAGGATAGAGAGTGAATCTTTTTTTTCAGTGGTGTGCCGCACTGATGGTCTTCATTGCGGCATCAACGGCCAATGCGCATGCTTCGGGTGACGAAGCGGGAGTGAATGTGGGTGATAGCGCCCCGGCATTTTCGCTCAAGAACGTCGATGGCAAGATGGTTGCCCTTTCGGACTTCTCGTCTTCGAAGGGGGCGATCATTGTGTTTACGTGCAATCACTGTCCGTACTCGGTGAAGTACGAGGACCGCATCATTGCCCTGCATCAGCAGTTCGCACCGAAGGGATATCCAGTGATTGCGATCAACCCCAACGATCCAGTCACAGTGCCCGAGGATGCATACGATCAGATGATCGTGCGGGCAAAGGAGAAGAGATTCCCATTCCCGTATCTGGTGGATGAGACCCAGGAGATCGCCAAGGCCTACGGTGCCAAGCGAACTCCGCATGTGTATGTGGTGACGAATACTAAGGGCGGGTCCAGGGTGTCGTACATCGGTGCGATCGACGATAATGCGGCTGATGCATCGTCTGCGGAGACATTCTTTGTCCGCGATGCCGTTACCGCACTGCTTGACGGAAATGTTCCGGCAACGCCCCTTACCAAAGCAATAGGCTGCACAATTAAGTGGAAGAAAAAGTAAATGGATGATCGCAAAGGAAAAGGTTCGCGCGGAGGTAGCTGGGGTGGCCGCCAAGATCCCGAACGTCAGCCGCTGTCGAATGAATCGGCGCTAGGACGGCCGGGACGCTCGGGGAAGCCCCGCCGGGACCGTGATGACAGGCCGCCGCAGCGACCGAAGTACGATGATGAACGCCAGCCTCTGACAAGCGAGAATCCCTATACCTCTCGCGGACGTCAGGGCCGCCCTTCGGCAGGGGGCTCATCAGGCGGCAGGCGTGATGGTGGAGGCGGAGGATATCGTGGTGGCAGGCCAGATGGACGCTCGGGCGGAGGACGCCCGGACGGACGCTCGGGTGGAGGACGCCCGGACGGACGCTCGGGCGGAGGACGCCCGGACGGACGCTCGGGTGGAGGACGCCCAGAAGGACGCTCGGGCGGAGGACGCCCAGATGGACGCTCGGGCGGAGGACGCCCAGATGGACGCTCCGGTGGAGGACGCCCTGATGGACGCTCCGGTGGAGGACGCCCTGATGGACGCTCCGGTGGAGGACGTCCGGAGGGTCGCTTTGGCGGACGTCCGGAAGGACGCGGGCCACGCCCTGAACGTAGGAGCGGTGGCGGACCACAGCGTCCGTATGGACAGCAGCCCCAGCGCCGGGAAGACGGTGACTTTGAACGCCGCCGGCCGTTTGCCGGTGACGAGCGCCAGCCCCTTACCAACGAATCTCCATCGTTGCGCGGTGGTCGTGGAGGTAAACCCCGGGGGAAGGGGGCCTCGCAGCCCCGTGGACGCGGTGGACGACGTCCGGGTGCTGGAGGACTGGGAACGCCTCCATCGCGTCGTAAAGACCAGGATGCGCGCCGTTCAACAGCCTATGTGTCCGACGCCTTCATGTACCGGGAAAATCTCGACGAAAACAAGCCGAAGGAGCGGAAGATGCGTAGCCGGCGAAACAAACCGTCAAGCGGTGATGTCCAAGGCGAATAGTTTGCGGAATTCCCCGCGGTCTCAGCGTTTTGCCAACTGATAGCTTCGCTGAGATCTGAACAAACAACGAAGGAGAGAGTCATGAAATCGTATACTGCAATAGCCTGCCTGATGATCTTTTGTGCGAGCATTCCACAGGTAGTGGTGGCGCAGGATGATGACGTCGACACGGTGGGTCGTTCTGCGGATATCATCGATAGTATGCTCGATGACTTCGATGTTGATGATGGCGATGACAAAGACGAAGACAAGCGGAAGGATCGACGTGAGCGACGTCGCTCGTTGGCGTCGGTACGCAAGCCGCGTATCATGGCTTCGTACGGCCAAGCTATGTTTTCAAGAGCTGGTCTGGCCGGTGAGACCCACGATTTGACATTGTATGGGGCCTCTGTGGGTATGGAGCAGTTGCGACGTCTGTTGACAGACAAGGACATTATCAAGGTTAAGAACGACGGGATCTTTGTTCACGTTGGTCAAAGTGGGTCAATGGCAACCAGCGACTCTTCATTTGACGGCGTGCCCCTTGCCATGCATTCATCGACCAATCTGATTAGCTTCGGAACAGTGGATGAGTCGGGATATGGCTATGCTCTCGGCGAGAACTCATCGATCCGTCTGCTTGTGACTGACCAGTCCACGTGGACCTCTGTAAGCCCGCAGACGTATGCGGAAAGTCTTGGCCCTGATCAGTGGCAGCAACTGCGTGACTTCACCGGAGGAATCCGATTCGGGTCAACAATGGCCCCAACGATCGAGTGGAAGATGGGGTCGACTCTAAGTCTGCGTGCTAACTATACCTGGACGCAGGTGCTTCCACGCCACATGTTCTGGTATTGGGCAGGTAGTGAGCTCGTCGAAGGTGTTGCCGACGGAATCGCTTCGGCGATGATAAAGTCGTTCGGAAGCTCATCGCCATCATCCCTTCCAGTGATGAATTTCATTCTTCGAAATGCAATCGCCTATGGCTTTAAGGAGCTCCGTCGCGAGAAGATGAACTGGCCGTTTGATACTGTTGCGCCCCTTAACATCACGTCGTGGAATGTCGGGCTGAGCGTTACGTTCTGACCAGATACCGTTACGGTTCCATTTCTGTTCGCACCAGGTCCTCGATCGTTTCGCGTCGGCGGATGAGGTGCGCCGTGCCTCCGCGTACCATCACTTCCGCTGGACGCAGTCGACTGTTGTAGTTGCTCGCCATCGAAAATCCGTATGCGCCGGCATTTGCAAAGGCCAGGATATCGCCCTCGCGGATCTCGGCGATCTTTCTGTCCCAGGCGAAGGTGTCGGTTTCGCAGATGTATCCCACGACAGAATACACGCGTTGTACTCCGTCCGGATTCGAGAGATTTGTGATGTGGTGATAGGCGTTGTAGAGCATGGGGCGAATCAGGTGGTTGAACCCTGAATCAACACCTGCAAAAACAGTAGAGGTTGTCTGCTTAACGACGTTGACGCGCGTGAGGAATGTGCCACTCTCACTTACGAGGAACTTGCCTGGTTCGAGCCATAGCTCCACGGGCCGTTCTCGGTTTGCATTGAAGTCAGCTAAGCGTGCACAGAGTTTGGTACCCAGCTCCTCGACATCGGTTGCGATATCTTCCGTCTTGTACGCCACCTTGAACCCGCTGCCGAAATCAAGAATTGTGATATCGGGAAACGACTCTGCGATTTCAAAGAGGAGTTCAGCCCCCTGAAGGAAAACATCCGCATTCAGAATATCGCTGCCAGTATGCATGTGTAGGCCGTTGATACGCATGTTATGCGAACGTACAACACGAAGCACATGCCTGATCTGGTGAATAGAAATGCCAAACTTCGAGTCGATGTGACCGGTACTGATACGGTCATTCCCTCCGGCCATGATATGCGGGTTGATCCGAATGCAGACAGGAATCGAACCTCCATAGGTCGTTCCAAAGCGTTCGAGAACACTGATCGTATCAATGTTTACCTGCACGCCCATTTCGGCAACTGAGCAGAGCTCTTCAAACGCAATCATGCTCGGCGTGAAGAGAATGTTGCCCGGTGAAAAACCAGCCCGAAGGCCCAGTTGGACTTCCTGAAGGGACACGGCATCAAGGCCTGTGCCCAGATCATTCATCAACCGAAGGACTGCGCCGTTTGTGAGCGCCTTGCAGGCATACATGATGCGAACGGGCGCGTCAGCGAAAGCGTCTCGAAGCCGCGCAAGTTTCTGCTCTATGATGTCCGCCTGATAGACATAGACGGGTGTGCCGGCGAGCTCGAGGATAGCGTCAACGGGCAACGCGCCGCCGAAACTGACGTCAGCCATTGTCCTGACCAGGGCCGCCCGAGCGGCTACGTATAATGGCAAGCGGGATGATGACGCAGTAACCGATAACAAGAACGACCGGCGCTACGCTTACTGAAAGCGGGTTGTCCCATTCATTCATCCCCATTGCAAGGAGGATGAACCCAACGACGATTACGGCAACTCCGATGCCAAGCATCGTGTAATTATCCCGGGTCCATGGGCTTGACCACGGCGAAGAGCTGCGTGAAGGTGATGTTGTGCGTTTCGTTGGTGCGGCCATGGTATCAGCGATCGTAGTAAAGTGAAACGTCCTGCCCGAGACCATTACTGGACGAGGGCAGGACGAATCTACAAAGAATCTCTTGACTCGTTAAGAGTCCACCAACTCATACACGAGAAACCAGGAACATCGTTAGGCTCTCATGCGGCGAAAGATGGAACTTCTTCCGCATACGCGTCCATGATGTGCATTGATGTACGTGACATCTGCTGGTCCGCTGCGATGATTGGAGCTGTCTCATACGGTGGTGCAGCGGGAATGGTCCGCATATGAGGATTCCTTTCGGTTTGGATTGTACAGAGAATAGATGGTCGATCGCGATGTCGCCACGGTGCTAGCTTCCGCGGAGTGACGCTATCGATCAGCGATGCGTTGAACTCGTACGCTGTTCTCCTGCATTACTGTGATGCCAATTTCGCGATGTACGCAAGGAGAATCTATGAGAAGCGTCAGGGCGATTCCTGATTGTTATCAGGACAATAACTGATACAAGTCGTTACTGCGTGCGCAGGACGCATGAATGTCGCAGGGAGTTGCACGAGCCTCACGATTGCTGTGGTGGGGGAGCGACAGTTGAAGTATCAACGAGTGCAACAGCCATCTTCCCAGCGACAAGGAACAAGTTAGCAGTCAAACAGTTACATCATAAGGAACCCTACCATATACAGTTTCACACGGACTATGTGCAATCCGGCCCTAAATGATTCGGCAGGTATGATTATCGGTTCGCCTGACGCTGCTGACTCATACACGCACTTTCCATCGATTGAATACACGGTTACATGATCTTCAGCGGCACCGGGGATGTTCGAGATCACGATGGCGTTCATTATACGGTCGTGGTATACTCGCGGTGTGCCAGCATCGACTTCATCTGATACGCCCGAGACTCCAAAAGAAACTGGCACCGTATGGCGTCGGCCAGATGTTGAC
>JBJTEQ010000057.1:0-2488 GCA_046092945.1 Kapaibacterium sp. (SeqCode) | reverse complement strand
GTACCTTCACTATACGGCGGACATTGATGCCGACTGGAGTGCCTCGGTGCAGGACGCATTCGGTGCAGCGTGTCGCATCGTGGGCGATTCGCCTTCAGCTCCAGAACTTGTGCAGCTGAGGATTAACGATGCTCTTGTGATCATGGTAACGCCGGATGAATTCTAACTATTGGGAGCACTGGGCATGACGCCATCACTTGTTCTTTTCGACCTCGATGGAACGCTCGTTGATTCGCGTCCGGGAATTGTTAACTCCCTGCGTATGGCTCTTCAGGGGGCTGGCGTTACACTCGACGATGATCATGACTTTACGTGGTGCATCGGAGCATCACTCTGGAAGATCTTCGAGCACTACCTCGAGACCACAGACCGGCATCGTCTGGAAGCGGCCGTTGCTGCGTACCGCCATATCTACCGTGACGGGCCAATGTTTGAATACGACGTCTACGATGGCGTCCTGACAACTCTCGCAGACCTGAAGAAGTCCGGCACCCGTATTGCCATCGCTACAGCAAAGGTTCATGAGTATGCCCGTGAGATCATCGCCGTCTCAGACCTGGCGCAGCATATTGATCATGTTTACGGAAGTGAACTTGATGGACGGAATGTTGAAAAGCGCGATCTCATCCGCATGATCCTGCACGAAGAGAAGATCGAGTCGAGCTCTGTGGTGATGGTCGGCGATCGGCATCACGACATAGACGGCGCTCTGGCCAACGGTGTTGCCGCCATTGGTGTCAGCTATGGTTACGGTTCGGCTGAGGAGATTGCGCATGCCCATGCCTGCGTGAGCCACGCGGGCATGCTCGTCTCTACCATTGCCTCTTTGGACGTAGAGCCGCGATAGCGCATGACCACCGACGCGATCAAGCAGGCCGCTCTCGAAATTGGCTTCGATGCCGTTGCCATCGCCCGAGCTGAGCCCCTTGATCAGGAGATAGAGCGCTACCGGCAGTGGTTGGAGTCCGGCTATCATGGTGCAATGGGCTACATGGAGCGGAATCTTGAGGCTCGGCATGATGTACGAAACATTGTGGAGGGGGCTCGCAGCGTGATTGTTGTCGCAAAGAACTACTTCACGCCCCACAAACATGATCCTGCCTCAACTGGAAAGATTGCCCGCTATGCATGGGGCGACGACTATCATGTAGTACTGCCACCAATGCTTGATGCACTTTGTGCAACAGTTGGTAAGCACGCTCCGGGTAGCGTCAGCCGTCGGTACACGGATACGGGTCCGGTTCTCGAGAAGCAGTGGGCCGTGCGTTCCGGACTCGGCTGGCAGGGAAAGAATGGTAACATTCTCCGACGCGATATTGGCAGCTGGTTCTTTATCGGCGTGGTGATCACCACTGCCGATCTCCAGCCAGATACGCCTATGGATGACTTCTGCGGTTCATGTACCGCCTGCCTAGATGCCTGTCCAACAAAGGCCATCATTCAGCCAGCAGTTGTGGACGCTACACAGTGCATTTCGTACTGGACCATCGAAACCAAGGCCGACGTGGAAATTCCATTGCCAATTGCCGAAAATCTCGATGGTTGGCTCTTCGGCTGCGACGTATGCCAGGACGTCTGCCCATGGAATAGATTTGAAACTCCTACCACCGAAGAACGCTTTCAGCCCCGCCACGGCGAGCTCTCACTTGACCCGGCCTCGGTGTTAACTTTGCAGCCCGATTCGTTCGTCGAACGCTTTCGCCACAGCCCCCTGAAACGTCCGAAACTTGGTGGTCTGCAACGGAATGCGCGGGCATTAGTGACGAGTGACGAGTGACAAGTGACGAGTGACGAGTGAAGTGAAAAAAACCTAAAACCTCACACCCAAAACCCAAAACCTGACCATGGAACGTACCCTCTGCATTCTCAAGCCGGACGCCGTCCGCAACCAAAACATTGGCAACATCGTGGCGATGATCCAGGCTGCGGGATTCCGCATTCTGGGCATGAAGCTCACGCGCATTTCTCCGGCTGTTGCCGGTGAGTTTTATGCCGTCCATAAGGAGCGTCCGTTCTACGGCGAGCTTGTGAACTTCATGTCGAGCGGAGCAATTGTACCGATTGCCCTCGAGAAGGAAAACGCAGTTGCCGACTGGCGCACGCTGATCGGTTCGACAGACCCTGCCGAAGCAGCTGAAGGAACCATCCGCAAGGCCTATGCCACGAGCAAGGGCGAGAACGCTGTTCACGGCTCCGACAGCGTAGAAAATGGACTTGGCGAGGTTGCATTCTTCTTCGCTGAAAGCGAACTCATCAACAACGGGTAACGCCCACCACGCCATGACCTCATGGCGCGTCATATCGAAGCAGTACGCCGGGGGTGGAGCAATCCGCCCCCACGCCGTTTGTGAACGAATTGCCGTAGATTCACGCCATGCCAACGCTACCAATGCTGCTTAACGCATCGATTTTTGCGCTTGCGCTGTTCTGCTGTGCAACAACCGAGATGTCTGCACAGGCTAAGCCAGCTGCTCAGCCCCCTACGTTC
>JBJTEQ010000056.1:0-2695 GCA_046092945.1 Kapaibacterium sp. (SeqCode) | reverse complement strand
ATGGGAATCATTGAAACGTATCGAGCCGCCGGGCTGCGACACATCGAGGATCCGTCGCAGCGAGAGCAGATGTCACTCTTCGGTTACGTGAACACCCAACCAGATTCACCCTCGGGAACGTCCGAAATGGGCACGGCGGAGCCTGCTGATGCGGCCATTCCGGCAGGGCATACGCTGCTGAGCGACCAAGAACTCCTCGGCATGGCCGATCGCCTTGCTGATTTGGCGGTTCGCGTCGAAGAATTGCTCAGGATTTCCTAATTTCTGCCTCGGAACAACGAAACTTTTCATTCCGACTCCCATGTCGAAAGCGATTCGAGTTACCATAGCAGGCAAAGACCTTACTCTTCGTGGAGACAACGAAGAGAAGATCAAACAGTCCGTTCGCGAAGTCAACGTCCAGTTTCAGCACCTTCAGCAGACATTGCGGGAGCAATCCACTCCCACACTCACCGTACTGGCCGCTCTCAACGTTGCCGAGCGATTCGTCGAGGCCCGAGAGCAGCGTCAGCAGGACGTGCGATTTGTCGCCGAAGAACTGGAAAGTATGACCCGCTACCTTGAGCGGGCAGCGCAACAACCGCTATTGTGATTCGTCCCCGGAGACCTTGGGCGTCGGTAGGAACGCGTAGCCGCATTCCGCTACTGTTTTCGCACGCTTGAAAAAGAATCATACAAATTTTTTCATTCCAGGGAATCAGCCTCTGACCATCAATGGCAGGCCTCACCCGCTCACGCGGGAATGGTCCGGAAGCCAGGTGCTCCGGTGCGGCTCGACCGCAACCATTCAGTGGAAGTCAGCGATGGCCAGGATGATACCCACCGTGCGGTACTTTTGGTTCTTTTCCCAATCGAACACAACGGATTCTGTCCGAGGTAGTGGGATGCGGCTCCTTTATTTTTTACCGACTGTAAGCCCCCTGTAAAGGGGCTCGCGGTTAGCCGCTCAGTAGAGCGGGGAAGGAGTTATAATCATGGACCCAATGATGATGGCCATCATTGCCGGTGTAGCCGTTGCGGCGGTGGGCTTCCTGGTGAGTTACTTTGCCGGCGCAAAGGTTGCCGCATCGAAGAAAGAGGCCGCTGAATCTGAAGCGAAGACGGTCCTTCAGGAAGCGGAAAAAAAGGCTGATGCGATCAAGCGCACGAAGATCGACGAAGCGGACGACAAATTCCGCGAGCTGAAGCGTAAGTACGATTCCGAGCGCGATTCGAAAGAAGCCAAGCTTCGCAATCTTGAGAAGGAGCTTCGTAAGCGCGAAGAGGGCATCGAACAGAAGCTCGAGGTGATCAACAAGAAAGAGAAGACGCTCTCAAGCCTCGAAGCCGATGTCACCCGCAAGGCCTCGACGATCGATACCAAGACGAAGCAGATCGACGTTCTTCTCGAAGAGCAGAACGTGCGTCTTGAACGTATCACAGGTATGAGCAAGGAGGACGCCAAGAAGTTCCTTATCGATAACATGGTCAACGATGCCAAGGCCGACGCAGCACAGCTCGTCAAAGACGTGCGCGATGAGGCCAAGCTGAATGCGCGCAAAGAAGCTCAGCGCATCGTTCTGATGGCTATTCAGCGTACCGCATCCGACCACTGCGTGGAATCAACCGTTTCTGTGGTGAACCTGCAGACGGAAGAAATGAAGGGGCGCATCATCGGCCGTGAAGGTCGCAACATCCGCGCCTTCGAAGCTGCAACTGGTGTTGACCTTATTATCGATGACACACCGGAAGCGGTTGTTGTTTCGGGTTTTGATCCGTTCCGCCGCGAAGTTGCCCGCGTATCGCTCGAGCGCCTCATGGGTGACGGACGTATCCACCCGGCACGTATCGAAGAAGTCGTCGAGAAAGTCCGCAAGGAGCTGGAAGAAGAAGTTGTGCGCGTTGGTGAGAATGCCCTCATGGAACTGGGCATCCACAACATCCATCCGGAAATGATCCGCTACATCGGACGCATGAAGTACCGCTCATCGTATGGTCAGAACCTTCTGGCACACTCGATCGAGGTGGGCTTCCTGACGGGTATCATGGCAAATGAACTCGGTCTTGACGTGAACCTTGCCAAGCGCGCCGGCCTTCTGCACGACATCGGTAAGGTTATCGACCGCGAGCTGGAAGGTCCGCACGCCCTGCTCGGCATGGAACTTGTGAAGAAGTACAAAGAGCATCCACTCGTTGTAAATGCCGTTGGTGCTCACCACGACGACATCGAAATGGAATCGCCAATTGCCGTGCTCGTGCAGTCGGCTGACTCCATCAGTGGTGCCCGCCCGGGTGCCCGCCGCGAGTCGCTGGAGAACTACATTAAGCGTCTGCAGCAGCTCGAGGCGATTGCTACATCCTTCGATGGCGTTACCAAGACCTTTGCGATCCAGGCCGGACGCGAAGTCCGCGTGATCATCGAGCCGGATCGTATCGACGACCTGCGCGCCGATCAGCTGGCGAATGACATCGCCGGCCGCATCGAAACCGAAATGGAATACCCCGGCCAGATTCGCGTTACCGTGGTGCGTGAACGTCGGTCGGTGGCGATAGCCAAGTAGGTTTGGGGTTTCAGGTGTGGGGTTGCTTACCGTACTATAATTCGGTCGTCCCTGCGAAGGCCTGTCATCCCTGCGAGTGCTTGTCATCCCTGCGAATGCTTGTCATCCCTGCGAATGCTTGTCATCCCTGCGAATGCTTGTCATCCCTGCGACAG
>JBJTEQ010000055.1:0-8543 GCA_046092945.1 Kapaibacterium sp. (SeqCode) | reverse complement strand
GTGTCCACTGCATTCGGCGTGAGTAATCCGCTGTGGGACGTTATCTTTGCGACCACGCCGATGGACCGCGGCAGTGGGGAAGAGGCTTCCTGAGAGGGGGCTTCTTTGCCAAACTCGGTTAGCCCCTTTGCAGGAATCGTCAAGGATCATTCGCATGGCACTCTCCATCACCGACATTCTCACCGTTGCCAAGGCTGTGGCACCAGGATGCACGTCGACGGAACATCACGGAGATCACACGCTGCACGTCAGCTCAAGCGAACTCATCGAGGTTCTGTCCGAACTGAAGGAGAACCCTTCCACGCAGTTCAATCAACTCGTTGACGCTACTGCCATCGATTGGGCCAAGCCAGGCGATCGGTTCGAGGTGGTGTACTTCCTCTACTCAATTCCGAACGCAACGCACCTGCGCGTAAAGGTTGCCGTGCGTGAACATCATCCACACGTTCCAACAGTCGTGAATGTGTACGAGAGTGCCAACTGGTACGAGCGCGAAGCCTACGACATGTACGGCATCATCTTCGATGGTCACCCAGACCTGCGCCGATTCTTCATGCCGGAAGACTTCATGGACGAAGACGGTACTCAGCTCTACCCGCTCCGCAAGGACTTCCCACTGATGGGCATCCCGGGGTCATTGCCGCTTCCGCCGAAAGAGTAAGCGACTACGTCGCGAGGTGTGCTTCGCACGAGGGGAGACTACGTCGCGAGGTGTGCTTCGCACGAGGGGCGACTACGTCGCGAGGTGTGCTTCGCACGAGGGGCTACTACGTCGCGAGGACCCCAAACCTGAAACCTCAAACCTACTCCTGTAGCCACGCAATGGCCTGGCTTACGCTTTCTTTGAACTCGAACATCCCATCGATCTGGGAGATGCGAAAGAGGTTGCGGACGTTTTCGCTGGCGCCGACGATCACAACGAAGCCTTCGTTGTCGTTCATCTGACGTCGGGCAAGGAGTAAGGCAGACAGGCCCTGTGTGTCGCAGAGTTGCACCATCGAAAGATCGATGATGAGCGCTTTAACGGCGGGCTGACAGATGATGAGGATCTCGCTCTTTACCTCGGGTGCGAGTACGGCATCGAGCGTTGGCTCCTTGAGCGTAAACACTACAAGTTCGTCGTCCTGTTCTACCGAGAAGCGCATGAGATTGTCACGTAAGTTGCGGGAATTCTGCCGCGCAAAGATCGCAACTTTCCCGTAATGCAATCCATCCTGCTCATTCGCTTAACCTCGCTTGGTGATGTGATCCTGGCCACCGGCTTGGTGCGTCAGATAAAGGGGGCGTTCCCAGATGTGGCGGTCGACGTTGCCGTTGATTCACGGTTTGCTGAAGTGTGGGCGCATAATCCGCGATTGCGCAGGGTGTATCCAATCGACCGTGCAAGTCGGATCAATCAGGATCTCTCTGCTGAGGCTATGCGAGCCCCGTACGATCTCGTTATCGACCTGCAGAAGAATCGTCGCTCCAAGGAGATCATTGCTTCGCTGAAATTACCGACATCGTCGCGTTTGGTGAGCATTGCGAAGCATCGATGGGAAAAGCTCGCACTTGTCTGGCTGAAACGTCGACCAAGCGTTGTAACGCCGATCACGAAGCGCTACTGGAACACTGTGCAGGACCTTGGTGTACCGTATGATGAGGCCGCACCTGAGGTATGGAGCGCGACCGATGCATCAGGTGCTCGCCCCGTCGCGAAATGCATTGGAATCGCACCCGGTGCACGACATTCTACCAAGCGATGGTCCGCAACGGGCTATGCTGATCTGGTTCGGCATCTCGTTGTGGACAAGCATCAGGAAGTGGTGCTGCTAGGCGGACCCGACGATGTTGTCATCTGTGATGAGATCGAATCCCTCGCCGGAGTGCCTGTGAAGCGTGCTGATGGAGCTCGAGATCTTGGTCAGACCCTCCGGGCATTAGATCGTTGCCGGCTGGTCGTCAGCAATGACTCAGCGTTGATGCACCTTGCGCGTGCGCGCCATATCGCGGTGGTTGCCATCTTCGGATCAACCGTGCAGGAGCTTGGCTTCGCACCCACAGGGGCGGATGTGAGAATTGTAGAGAGAGTTGAGCTGCCGTGCCGACCCTGCAGTCACATCGGACGGGACCGATGTCCAAAGGGACACTTCCGCTGCATGACGGAGATTGCTTCCAGCGAGGTTGCCTCCGCCGTCGAGTCACTGCTGCCCATCGCCCCCTAAACCATCGGCACGGTTTTTGCCTTTGCAATGGGCATGATTGGAATCGTGATCGTTGGAGCGGGCAATATCGCCCAGAGCATTCATCTGCCGCTGCTGAAGTCCATGAGCAGCGTGAAGATCGTGGCAATTTGTGATAGCCAGATCTCGAAGGCACGTATCCTGGCCGAGAAGTACGGAGTTCCCCATGCCGTCCGCTCGCTGGACGATGCACTGGAGCTGCCGGGTGTGGATGCCGTGTTTGTGACCACGAGTACGGATGCCCATGCCGCACTTGCCATGCAGGCGATTGCTGCCGGGAAGCACGTCTTTGTTGAGCGTCCAGCAGCTCGAACACTCGACGAAACAATCCAGATCCGCGACCTTAGCCGTTCGCATGGCGTTCACGTAATGGTGGGCATGAATCACCGGTTCCGTCCGGATGTGGTCAACATGAAGAACGCCATCGACCGTGGAGAGATCGGCCAGGTCTACTACGTCAAGGCCGGCTGGGTAAAGCAGCGTTCGACAGACGCCCGGTGGGTTGCCAATGCCGATATGTCAGGGGGCGGAGTATTGCTTGACTTGGGTGTATCGGTCATTGACATGGTGCTACAGGTTTTGAACTTTGGTCCTGTGAAAGAGGTCAGCGCATCTACCTTTCATCACGAGACAAAGACCGTCGAAGACGTGGTCGTTGCCATGATCAAGTTCGAAAGCGGTGCTATTGCTGCCATCGAAGCAAGCTGGTCGTTGGTCCGTGCAGAAGACCTGTACTACTGCAATGTATTCGGCAAAAAGGGTAGTGTCTACATCAACCCGTACCGACTTGTCCGCCGCACTGGTAATACGATTCATAGCTCCACCTCGGCGCAGAAGAAGACACAGCTTGAGATCTACAAGAAGAGCTACGAGTCTGAACTAAAGCACTTTGTTCACGCCGTCAACGGCGTTGTCCCAATGATCTCGACCATCGACGAAGCCGTCGAGCGTATGCGCGTTGTCGAGGCGATTTATGAGAGTGCCTCTGGATAGGTGTGAGGTTTGAGGTGTGAGGTTTGAGTTTCACCCGCGGCGAAGCTGCCCCTCTGCGCGAAGCGTCTTTCCGCAGCGCAGCTGCCCCTCGTGCCGCAGGCACCCCTCGCAGCGCAGCTTCCTACTGGTGGATGTCGTGGGGAAAATCTGTGACTATCCCCAGAGCCCCTTTCCATAGATTGAATTCATGAGTCAGAACGCCCCGCAGCGCACTTCTGTGCTGCCGATCGAAGATCCAATCGGTAACGTACCACCCCATTCAACAGATGCAGAAGTAGCGGTTTTAGGCGCCATGCTCCTGGACCGAGAAGCGGTAGCCAAGGTCGTTGAAGTCCTTGACGCTGACTGTTTCTATCACGATCGTCACATCCGCATCTTCAAGGCCATGATGGCCATGTTCGAGCGTGGAGTAACGATCGACCTTGTCTCGCTGGCTGATCAGCTTCAGCGGGAGGGGGCGCTCGAAGCCGTGGGAGGAATGTTTGCCATCACTGAGCTGACAGTGCGGACCGTGTCGGCTGCGAACGTCGAACACCATGCGCGCATTGTTCTGGAGAGGTTCTTGAAGCGCCAGCTGATCAAGGTAGCAGGCGAGATCATTCGGGATTCCTTTGACGAGACAACAGATGCTCTCGACGAGGTGGACCGCGCAGAACAGCGCATCTTCGACATTGCTGAGAAGCGACTGCGTCGCTCGTACATGGGCATGAAGAAGCTCACCAAGGATGCCATCGAGCGGATCCTGTCGATGGCATCACGTGACAGTGATGGGGTGACCGGTGTGCCGACAGGGTTCACACAGTTGGATCAACTGCTGAGCGGTTTCCAGCCGTCTGACCTGGTGATCGTTGCGGCTCGTCCTTCGATGGGGAAGACGGCCTTTGCGCTGTCAGTAGCGCGTGAAGCCGCCCGACGGGGCAAGGCCATCGGTTTGTTCTCGCTGGAAATGTCGGCTCAGCAGCTTGTGCTTCGCCTTATCTCTGCTGATGCACAAGTTGGTCTGCAGGCGCTTCGAAGCGGACGTCTCTCGAGTCAGGAAATGCATGAGATCGTAACCCGCATCGATGATCTGATGAACGCCAAGATCTTCATCGATGATTCTGCAGCACTATCTCCAGTGGAGTTCCGAGCAAAGTGCCGACGTATGAAGATGGAGCACGGCATCGACATGGTAATGGTCGACTACCTTCAGCTCATGCATGCCCCGCGAGCCGAAAGCCGCGAACGTGAGATCTCTACGATCTCTCACGCCCTGAAGGCCGTTGCCAAGGAACTCAATATCCCGGTGATCGCGCTGTCACAGCTGAATCGCACACTTGAAGCGCGGGCGGATAAGCGTCCGATGCTTTCTGACCTTCGGGAATCGGGCTCGATCGAGCAGGATGCCGACGTGGTGATGTTCATTCATCGTCCGGAATACTACAAGATCGCAACCTTCGATGATGGCAGATCAACAGAAAACATCGCCGAAATCATCGTCGGAAAGCAGCGAAATGGTCCCACCGCCGACATTCGCCTATTTTATCAGAAGGAGCTGGCGGCGTTCCACGACCTGACGTACCACCGCGATGCCTTCGACGTGCCGCCTGACGCGGGAATGATCGGAGACGGAAACGCCCCGTTCTAATGGGAAAACATCGACGCTTTCTTGTGGTGTTATCGTACATTTACGGCCTATGAATTCCGGGGAAGGGGTCATGCAACGTTTGATGATTGTTCTCGCCACACTTGTCACGGCTCCGTGGCTGCTGGCGCAGGATCCAGTGCTGGAACTTGTTGCTCCCAAAGGCGGCATCACGTATTACACAACGCGCGACACGCTCGTCGATGTCAAATGGACCGGAGTCGAAGATTCCGTGGCAGTGCGCCTGGAATACACCGGCGATAATGGACGATCATGGAAGACAATCGCCGACAGTGCGAAGGGGCTTACCTATTCCTGGAATATCAAATCCCTTACTCCTGGTTCCAATTATCGCGTCCGGGTTTCTCAGCTACGACCACCCGGAGCTGCAGATCAGGTCGTCTACACAGGACATCGTGCTCCGGTAGCCGATGCATGGTGGAATCCCGCAAATACGCGTGTTGTGAGCGTGGCCGGAGATGCTCATGTCTGGGACGCAACAGTCAGCACAGATCAGCCCCTTGTGAATCTGCCGACGGGACGCACAGAGTACTTTTCTGTTCGCTGGAGTGCAGACTCTACGCGCATCGTCACGGGCTCGGATGCGAACGCCGCGAAAGTCGTTGATGTGGCAACGAATGCTGTTACGACGATTGATCATCCAGACTGGGTGACCTAGGTAGAGCTGGACCCAACAGGAACGTGGTTGTTCACCCAGTGCGATGACAATCGGGTGCGTGTTTATAACCTGCCCAACACCACAATCCGCGCAACCCATAACGCCGGATCGTCGTTGCTCGACATGGCCATTAATGGGGATGGAACGCGTGTTGTCCTGAGCGCCGATGAGGCTCGGATTCATACCCGGGCGATCGGTCTGCCGCTGGCATTCAGACGGCATCTCAATGGCGCGATCGCCGCTGCATTCAGTCCCGATGGCTCTCGCGTGTGCTCGATCGGTGGAGATGCTTCTATTCGCCTGTGGATTGCTTCTACCGGTGTTGAGATCTGGAACGCAGCCGATAGTCGGCAGGGAGTGCGCAGTCTGGCCTTCTCTCCGGATGGCAGCATGATTGCCGTCGGTATGTCCGACTCGACCGTGACCGTGTGGAATGCAGCTGATGGGACACTTCTCTCGACGTTTGGCCGCTATGGTGGTGCCGTGCGCATGGTGAGTTTTTCGCCAGATGGAACACTCATCGCAGCTGCCTCCGATGATTGCTTTGCCCGCGTGCACGATGTTGCAAAGCAAACCACGATCGCCGCCTTCCAGCACGGCAAGGCCGTGCGTGTTGTTCGTTGGTCGAATGCAGGGGACCGACTCCTAACAACGTCCAACGACGCCACTGCACGAGTCTGGCAGGTAACACCGATCGTGCTTCAATCCGACACAAGCGATCGATTTTCGATTGCTCCTCCGCCCCCTGCCTTTGTTCGCTTCGTTGCCTCGGGTGATACGCTGAACATCAAGGAGACCACAACGATCACGATCAGAACAGAGGGCTCTCAGTTCTTGGGCCTAGCGGATATCGACAGCGTGAAACTGAAGCTGGGATACAACTCATCGATCCTGTTTCGAACCACATCGAGCGTGCCGTTCACATCAATCCTCGATGCCAATGTCCCGGATACAAGTGGCATCAATCGAAGTGTGCAGTATTTGGTCTGCACTGTTCCGCTTGATTCCGTCGACAAAGAGCTGTTTACGATCACGTTTCAGGCTACTCTCGGTCAGGACAGCATTACGCGCGTCAGCTTCGAGAGCATAGATCAGATCGGCAAGGGCCCGGGAACACGGATCGACAAGCGGAGCGACCCAATTCTCATTCGCGGTATCTGCCGACTGGGAGATGGGCCGCGTCTTTACAATTCGCTTGGTGGACCCCTGACCATCACGGCTCGCCCCCTTCAGGGAGGTGTTAGGATCATCTGTGAACTGGCTGAGTCGGCACCAGCCACTCTCAATGTGTATGATCTGCGTGGACGTCTCATCTGGAGCGATCGAACGAATGGTTCAGAAGAAGCAGCGCGTCGCATGGAGCGAGTGATTCCATCGTCGGTTCTTTCGGGCATCGCCTTAGCTACTGTTTCGACGTCTCTTCAAACGGTGTCAACGGTTGTGATGGAAGGGGGCAACCCATGACAAACCGTATTCTGACTCTGTGCCTCTTCGTTCTGTTTGCCCCAGTAGCATCATGGTCGCAGTGGTGGAAGGTGACCACGCCGGAAGAGATCTGGCTTACGCAAGTTGGTGCTGCCGCTCATGGTGCTTACCTCTTGCACGATGCCAACTTCCAGTTGCCTCAAGCACCCATGTGCTGCGAGCCGTATCAAAGCTCAACGGCTGTCTCCATGTCTGTATCAGCTCTCATCCGCCAGGAGATTACCAAGTTCCTGCGTCTGAATCTGCGCGGAACGTTCATGCCGATGACCGGGGAGTTTGTGAAGGATCAGACGATCTTCGTCTCGGGCGCGACTGAGGGTCTTACGCGCTCCACACTAACGACGTCCATGAGCTATATCGGCGGAGAGATTCTGGCAGATTTTCGTATTGCCAACCCCGTACGTCTGATGGCCGGTGTGTCACTTGGAACACTGACGGGAGCGACGTTTTCCCAGCAGGAAGATCTCATCGTTCCGGGAACAGGAACATTCGAAAACGGCAAGAGGCAACGCAACGTTGCCACCGGCGCAGAGATGCAAGGCGTCAACACCAGTCAGATGGGGATTGTTGTCGGGCTGGGTATGGACCTGCCGATGACGGAGAATCATTCCGTCGTTATCACGCCAGAACTGCTTTATACCATTGCGACGGCTGACAACATAACTGGTCAGGCGTGGCGTACGAATTCACTGCGTCTGGGTGCGAGTATTGGCTTCAGCCTTAACGCGCCGGAACCTCCAACGCCGGTCGAGCGACGTCGCGAGGAGTTCGTTGACTCCGTGATCGTGCGTATTGCCGCCGATGCTGACGAGTACCGCACGCGGGGACCAGAGCGCATTGCTATCGATACCGTTGTTGATCCAGATCTGGTGGTCATTACAGAACGATCCTATCGGACTGACACTGTCTTTATTCCCAAAGCACCAGTTATCAACGCCGCTATTAAGGCTCGTGCTGTTGAGGCAAGCGGCGCGACCAAGGACGTCTTTACGATCAACGTTTCAACGCAGTATGTAACAGAGGCACTCCCTCTTCTTCCAGCGATCTTCTTTGAATCGCAGTCGATCACGATCTCACCACGATATCATCAGATTCGGGTCGCAAACGACTTCGATCTTAAGTCCGTCGCTCCACGAACAACCGCCGTTCACCGAGACCTTCTCAACATTCTCGGTGAGCGACTTGCTGCCACCCAAAGCATGACCCTTCAGCTAAAGGGTACGGCGGACCCTACAACGGAGAATGCCGACTGCAATCTTGCTCAGCAGCGTGCCATTGCCGTAAAGGACTATCTGACCCGTGTGTGGGGTATTGATGCGGGGCGCATTACTGTTGATGCATCAACTGGTTCCTGCGCGCCAGATCGTCCCACGCGCCGGCTTTCCGAAGAGGGCTATGCGGAAAATCGTCGAGTTGAGATCACCTCGAACGACCTGTCCCTGCTTGCCTCTGTTGCTAAACGTCGTTTTAACGAAGCACGTACCGTAGATCCACCACGCATCCAGTTCGATCCCACGGGCACAAGTACAGAGTATGTAAC
>JBJTEQ010000054.1:0-2817 GCA_046092945.1 Kapaibacterium sp. (SeqCode) | reverse complement strand
GATGACCTCCTCACCAGTGGATGCATGCAGGGCCAAAGAGATCTGATTGCCCTGGGTGCCGCTTGGGACGAACAGCGCAGCTTCCTTGCCGAACATCGATGCAACGCGCTCCTGGAGGGCATTCACTGTGGGGTCTTCCGAATACACATCATCGCCAACCACGGCCTGTGCCATCGCCTGGCGCATGCCGTCATCCGGCACAGTGAGAGTATCGCTTCTGAGGTCGATCATTCGTGACATCACGGCAAGTGGGTATTTTTCGGGTCAGCGGCGCTTGTCTGGGGCACCTTGGTGCGGCAAATCTACGTCAGGTGCCGGCGCGGAACCATTGATGACCACTTCGAGAGTTTGCATGCAGAACGCAATCGCAGGACCCTACAGAAACTGGGGCAGCCTGATGCGCGCCAATGATGAGACGTATGGCGAAAAGCCGTGGCTGATCTATTACGCCGAGGACGGTTCACGCTCCAACTGGTCGTACGCTGTGTTCATCGACGTGTCTCGTCGACTCGCCCAGCTGCTACAGGTAAGCGGAGTGCGTCGCGGCTCCCGCGTGGTGATCGCCTCCCATAATCATCCCGATACGATCATCAGCTACTTCGCCTGCTGGCTCCTGGGAGCATGCGCTGTGCCGCTGAACATGACCGAGGACGATCAGCGTCTTGCTTACATCATCGCTAATTGCGACGCATCTCTCGTGCTCTGCCGCAGCTGCTATCTGGATCGGATCTCCTCTGCGATGAAGGGGGCTCCCCTTCCGGTGATCGAGATGGACTCCGACGAGGCCGACCCAGCGTTCTACGCCAACATTCGCGCATGCGAGCCCCTTGCCTATCCATCGGATTCAGCCGAGATGCTCGATGCCGAATGTCTGCTCGTGTACACCAGCGGCACAACAGGCAATCCAAAGGGCGTTGTGCTGGTGCAGAAGAATCTCTTTGCCGATGGTCAGGACATCACCGACTGGCATGCGCTAACGCCGGATCAGCGGATGATGTGCGTGCTGCCGGTCCACCACGTTAACGGCACCATTGTTACACACGTGACGCCATTCATCGCCGGGGCATCGGTGGTGCTGCATCGGAAGTTCTCTCCACGGACATTCTTCTCAACGGTCATTGCCGAGAAGGTCAACGTCATCAGTGTTGTTCCTACGCTGCTGGCATTTCTGCTCGAGTCCAAGGCCGATGCCACGGGAGCCCGCGAGGCTGGACTTCGACACATCATCTGTGGGGCGGGCCCCCTGACCTGCGAGCTGGCAGACCGATTTGAGTCGGCTTATGACATTCGCGTTCTCCACGGCTATGGTCTTTCGGAAACAACATGCTACTCGTGCTTTTTGCCGATCGATCTCTCAGATGTTGAGCACCGACAATGGATGCAGGACCATGGCTTTCCGTCGATCGGTGTGGCGATTCCCTGCAATGAGATGGCCATTCATGATGCAGCCGGACAGGACGTGCCCGACGGAGAACGTGGCGAGATCGTGATCCGCGGTAGAAACGTAATGCGTGGCTACGACAAGAACGACAAAGCCAATGCCGAGGCATTTGCCTTCGGATGGTTCCGATCAGGCGACGAGGGATTTCGGATTGCCGATGAGCGCGGTCGGCACTTCTACTTCATCACGGGCCGCCTGAAGGAGCTCATCATTCGAGGGGGCGTTAACCTTGCTCCGTTGGAGATTGACGAGGTCATCAACCGCGCTCCAGGTGTCAAGGCGGGCATCTGCGTCGGCTTCGAAAACAACATGTATGGCGAAGAGGTCGGCGCACTCATCATACCCACAAGCGAAACTGTTACCGAGGATGATGTGCTTTCATTCTGTGCCGAGCACCTGCCGGTATCCAAACGACCCAAGGTGGTGGTCTTTACCGATGCCCTACCGGTGACCTCTACCGGGAAGTATCAGCGCAATAGTGTCAAACACCTGTTCGCCGCGTGGAAAGATGCCCAGTTCCGCTAGGTGGAGCCCACGTGCCTATTGAATGTCCTTGGCCATCACCCCCGACTTGGGGATGTAGAAGTATGTGCGCTTCATGCTGAATTCGCGTGGCTGCAGCCGGTTTGGGGCAAACATGTACTGGATCATCCAGCCGTTTTTCACCACACGCAGCTTCGAGGCAGGTTCGGCGATACCCGGATTCGTATACGCCAGTTCATCGAGCATGTCCGGTGAAAGCTCTGCCGTATCGCTCGAGGTGTACACCTGGTAGAGAAATCGTCGTGTGTTCGATGGATCGAGCACGTTGGAATCGAGGGTCTTGCGAGTCACGTCTTCCGCAACGCCCCGCACGCTCAGAGAGTCGTAGTCAGCAACACGGACGAAATAGACCGAAGTCTGCTCGCCCCCTCGCTGCTCGCGAAGCATGTCGTTGACTTCATAAAAACTCACCGCGTGTGAGTACCGATAGACCACATAGGCCACGGCAATACCGACGCTCACCGTAAGGAGAATGCCGACGAAGATTTTCGAACTTTTGGTGAGAGCCATGGGGAGGAGAGTTACGGAGTTACGGAGTTACGGAATTACGGAATTACGGAATGACACAATCGTCATCCCCGCGAAAGCGGGGATCCAGCATACTGGATTATGGCTACTGGGTGCTGCTCCACCCTTCAATCCAAAAACGACTGAAATCCGACTGTCGTAACAACATGATGCAGAAGCACCATTGTGATCGCAAAGCTAAAGGGGATGGAGAGATTATCATCCACCTTGAGGCGTGTTGAACTGGCTTCGACAGTAGAGGCGACCACACTGGCAACGATGCCACAGACAACGAACGATATCGGGGCGGTAAAGAGGTTTCCATA
>JBJTEQ010000053.1:0-5747 GCA_046092945.1 Kapaibacterium sp. (SeqCode) | reverse complement strand
CATCCCACACAAAGGCGTTGTTAGAATTCGGATTCCCGGGAATATCATTTGCCGAAAGGTACACGGTGCTAACGCCGTATCCGCCCCTTGCCTTCTTGTTGCAGAGCTGGTCGAGGAAGGCGATGCCACCAACAAATGATCCACCAACAGGCCGGATGAGTGCATAGAGGTGAGCTACCGTGCGGTCGACATTGTTCATGCGCTTTGACCAGTCATTGGAGAACTCCTGGAGAAGCTCTCCGGGTTCACGACCGTCGTAATAATATCCCGATGGTTCGTCAGTCGTGAACTTTTCGAAATAGGCCATGTAGAGATAGGCATTGAGCTCCTGCTCGTATACCTGTGCCATGGCGGCTATCACCTTGATGAAATACTGCACGACCTGCTCATCGGTCTGACCGCGGCGCTTCATTACGCTGTCGATGTCTTCACGCAGCACCACAGCCATCTTGAACTCACGCAGGTCGTCTGCCTGGGTGTTTTCAGCCCCCTTACGAACAACAGGGAGCGACATCTTGCGGCGCATGGCATCATCGTCCACCGGTAGGCCTTCGTTGCCGCAGATGAATCGCGAAACAGGATCCACACCAAACATTGCCGCTTCTTCGCCAATGATATGGGGCGTCGCAGATGCCGTCTGCGGTGCTGAAAAGTCGCGGGCAATCACAACGCGATGTCCGTCGCGCTCCTGAACAAAGCCGGTTACATCCGCATCGCTATAGTGCAGCGATACCATGGTTTCCGGATCGCCATTGATGGTGCCGCGGTAGGAGACCACGGGGCGAACCTTCACCGGCACCTTGCCCTGCTTGGTGTGCGTGTAGATCTCTGAGTTTGCATCAACAACCGGACGTGACCGCTCGAGCTTGAGCGTGACGCTTTCGTTGGCTGACAATGGGAAGTTTGCCAGTTCGATCTGCTTCGGCTGCGGCTCGAACAGGGCTCGCGCTGTAGCATGCGACAGGATCGTCGTATGCAGATTGGCCGTTGCCTGAACGCCGGCGTCCTTTTTGTCGACCTGTACTGGCACCAGAAGTGTGCGAGCATCGATGCGGACCTGAGCGGAGACGGATGGAGCCAGGACCAGACAAATGGCGATGGCAACCAGCCAGAGAGAACGAAGACCTACCATGGGAGTACCCTGCGGATCGAATGGGTGGTGAAATTGATGGCCCCAAAGATACGCAATGACCCTCAGCGGAATCTGCCTTCTCAGGGGGCTTGCAGGCGCTGTTCCACCACGGAGAGAATGTCCTGATGGATGGCGTCGCGATCTCGATAACCGTCGATCACGACAAATCGTTTCGGCTCAGCTGCGGCAATGGCCAGGTAGCCGTCACGAACACGGTTGAAGAACTCGCCACCCGACCGCTCCATGCGGTCGGGCTCGGTAGCACCTTCGGCAAACTGCATGCGCTGCTGCGCCTGCTCATAGCGAACGTCGATGAAGAACGTCAGCTCTGGCATGACGCCGCGCGTGGCTATCCGGCTGATCTCGGCCACGTGGTCCATGTTAAGCCCCCTGCCAAAGCCTTGATAGGCCGTGGTGCTGTCAACGTACCGGTCACAGAGGATGATCGATCCATCGGCGAGCGTGGGTTCGATGACGCGCTCGACGAGCTGCGTTCGGGCAGCACTGAAGAGCAAAAGCTCTGCCGTAGGAGTGATGGACTGCTTGGTGCTGAGAAGGATCTCCCGGATTGACTCCGACAGGAGTGTAGCACCCGGTTCACGGATGGTGATGACGTTCTTGCCGCGGTGCTCAAGCCACTCACGCAGCAGATTCAGCTGCGTGCTCTTGCCACTGCCGTCAATTCCTTCAAACGATATGAACACGATCAGTCTCCCGAGTGCGACTCCGGACCGATCATGACGACGCATTCGCCCTTGATCGATCCCCGCTGCGAACATACGTCATGCACCTGCTGAGCCGTGCCACGAATGTACTCTTCGAACTTCTTGCTGATCTCGCGTCCCACAACAACCTGTCGTTCGGCCGCCCCTGAGGCAAGGATCTCCTCCAGCAATGTCAGAAGTCGGTAGGGGGATTCATAGAGAACCACGGTTGCATTCGCAACAGATAGCAGCTCCTGCAGGGTTGTGCTTCGCCCCTTCTTCTGCGGGAGAAACCCGGCAAAGAGAATCCGGTCCGTTGGTAGGCCCGATGCCGCAATGGCGGTTACGCCGGCCGAGGCTCCCGGAAGGGCGCACACGGGAAGGCCGGCTTCCACGCAGGCGCGCACTGCCCTGTATCCGGGGTCGCTAATTCCCGGCATGCCGGCATCGCTCACCAGGGCCACCTTCTGTCCGGAACGTATACGGCTGACGATCTCCTGGGCACGCTCGCGTTCGTTGTGTTCGTGATAGCTCAGTAGAGGTTTGCGCGGAACATCGTAGCGCTTGAGTAAGGGGCCGGTGTTGCGCGTGTCTTCACAGACGATCACGTCTGCCTCGCGCAGCGTCTTCACGGCACGCAGCGTCATATCGTCCAAGTTGCCGATCGGTGTGGGGACAAGCCACAGTATTCCGCCCTGTTTGGCAGGGGGCTCCGGGGCCTGCATCGAGGCAGACTCGGACTGCGTGCGCTGCGCCGCAAAGAAGTCCGACAAAATCGCCGAGCATTCCTGTTCGAGAATACCAGTGCGGACAACGGCGGAGTGATTCAGGCGGGGATCATCAATGATCTCGAAGACGCTTCGGCATGCACCGGTCTTTGGGTCGGACGCCCCGTAAACAACCGTGGGAATGCGCGCCAGCACAATTGCCCCGGCACACATGGCGCATGGCTCCAGAGTTACGTACAGCGTGCAGTCAGTGAGGAACTTCTCGCCGACCTTCTGGACGGCTTCTTCAATCGCCACAATTTCGGCGTGACGTGTGGGGTCGCCTCGACGCTGTATCTGGTTGTACCCGCGTCCAACGATCTCATCGGTGCGGACGATTACGCAACCCACCGGCACGTCGCCCTCATCGGCTGCTTCGCGAGCAAGCTCCAAGGCCTGCTGCATAAAGGCCTCATGACGACGCAGGATTTCCGACATGGTTAGCGTCCGTCTCGGGCGGCTTCGTATTGCTGTGTGTAGCCAGCATCGACGTAGCGCAGGTCCGTCCACACATTCGAGGTTTTGTTGCCGCGAAAAAGGCCGGCCAGTTCTACCTGCTTGGCATCGAAGAAGGCCTGCATCATCACGCTGCGGTTCGAGAGTTTGTTGCGCTTGAACTCCGCGATGTCGTGAATCACCGCTTCCAATGCAGTAAGTCCAGAGGCTTTGTCCTTAGCATAGGTGTCGATGGCGTCGTGATAATCATAGATCAGCCGGCGCATACCTTGGTAACGAATGTCCATAAACTCAGACACAAGGGACATCCGAGTGAATTCACCGGGCTGATACATCGTGCTAAACTGCGACACCCCGCGAGCGTTACCGCTCTGGGCAATCTGCTGCGCGATCTTGTAGGCCGGAGTACCGGCAAGATCGTCATACGTATCCATGTCCAGACCAATAGCCATCAGCATGTAGAAGTCGATAACGCTTGCGAAGTCATCATAGCGCATGGTCTGATACACAAGGGTAGGCGTCATTGACCATTCGAAGGACCATTCCTGATCGAAGATGCGAAACAAACCTGATCCCGTTCCCGGCTGTCCATTGATAAGACGCTTGCTAACAACTGCAAGGCGAGCGCTGACGCGATTGCCGTTCCGTGCGCGGATATAGATGGTGATGTCAACGGGGATCTTATCGCCGTCCCAATCCTTATCGAGATAGCGGTTGTTGTTGATGTAGTTCTCAACGTCCCGCGCCATGTTCACCAGGTCCTGACGCTGATCTAGGGTCAGTGTCTGCATGTCAACAACCACGGTGGATTGAATTTCCTGCGCATGAAGCGTCACGCTAAGAAGCCAGCACGACACGAGGAAGAGAAATGAACGTTGAAGGAATTGCATTGTGTCTGTTCTCCACGAAAGGCTACCGGCGAATCTACGCACCATGGTACAGACGTCGGTGTGCCTTGCCTTGGTGTGCTATGCTTCGCACGCACAGCAGCCAGGATATACCAGTGTAACGGCCCGGGATGTCTTCACAGAGTTCGAGGCGATGGCAAGCCCCCTTGCAGAGATCGCCTCGGAGCTCGATGTGATCGTTACACCGAGACCTTTCGGTCGCAGCGGACTGTCTGAGGCCTGCATGGCTTTTTCAATGCCGACTCTGCAGACGTCATTGGCGGTCTCTGCACTGCAGACATCATCGATCTCGCTTATCTCGCCCCGAGTGCGATACCGATTCGTCCCGATGGATGGATATGCTATGGGGCTTGGCGCACGCCTTGACTGGATGCTCGTGCGCGGCTTTGAGAATACGATCAGCTTTAACGCTGACATCTGCGCATCAATGCGGATTGTGGAGTGGACCCTTGCGATGGGGCTGGAGAATGCGATCTCTCTGGCATCCGGAAGGGGACCGATCCTTCGCATGGGGCTTGCCCGCACCATCGATTCATCCGATGTGATGATGGACCTCATAGTCCGCTGGGATCGTCCGGCATCGCTGCGACTTGCCGTGAATCTGCCCCTAGCAGAACGCTTCCGAACGCGCCTAGCCCTGGCAACAAGTCCTGTCACTAATGCCTGGGCATTGCGATGCGTAGTTTCCTCGACTACCGACGTGGCGTTTGACGTTCGGCATGTTGATCCGCTTGGCATGCACACAGCGCTCACCATTGCCGTTGCGATGCCATGAGTACCCAACTGATGGCAATAGTCGTGCTGCTTCTCGCTATGGTTTCGCTCTGCCGTTCGCAGGAATCAGACCCCGACACCTTGCAGGATGTAAGCACACAGGGCCTCTTTGATCAGCTCGCACTATCAGCATTGCCGGGCAGTTCTGCGTTGGTGCGGATGGATGCTGCCGAGGGCGTGAGCTATGCGCGGATTATGCTCAGCAATCCGCGCTATACGCTGGGATATGTGCGGAGTGCGGACTCATCTGTTCCACCGCGAATCTGGGCAGTGGTCGGCGCAGAAGGCTGGAGCGTCGCCGGCGGCGACATTATTATCGACCGCTCTCTGGGAACTCTTGCGTCTGCATCACGCGGAATGGGGCGCTCCACGCTTGCGCCCATCAGTCTCCGGAAGCGCTCCATGCTCTCTGGTGATGAGATGCAAAGCCCCTTTCGAGCGGGTGTAGGGGGCTTGCGTGGAGCAGGTGCGTCGGTACAGCTCGATAGCAACCTTGCCGTCATGTTGGCCGCAGGTAGATCTTCCGAAAGTCCGGATGATCGGTTGCTACTGGTTTCTGGGGACGTTGGAATACTGAGCGGAGTCGGCACGCTCAATGCTCTCGTACAGGTTACTCCATGGGGCACTCGTGGCAGTATGTCGGGATCATTCACAACGCACATCGCTGCAGCCGATGTTGCTGCGGAGGTTGCCCTCGATGGTTTAGGACATATAGCAGCGCAGGCTGCTGTGAGCATGCGGTCGGCCACGCGATCTACATCGGTATCGTTATGGTGGGCCGATGCGCAATGTGGCCTACCGATGGGATCGCTATTGACATCCTCCGGTGCTGTGCGAAACTCCTGGGGCGGTTGCCTGCGATTTCGGGCATCGCAGCGAGGTCTGGCAACGATGAGGCTTTCGGTGATGCTTAGCGGTCGACCATGGAGGTCGTGGCTGTTACCCATGGCAACGAATGCCGTCGACGTTGTGGGCGATGTTGAGCAGCGAGTAACGCCCCGTCTTC
>JBJTEQ010000052.1:0-6443 GCA_046092945.1 Kapaibacterium sp. (SeqCode) | reverse complement strand
AAAGCCCTGACCCATTAGCCCGTCGCTGAAGTCCAGCGTCATGCCCATGAGATAGAACATGCTCTTGGCATCAATAAAGATGCGCACGCCGTCGGCGCTGAGCACAAGGTCTGTCTCCTTCGTTGCTGCATCAAATCCGAGAGTATAGGACATGCCGGAGCAGCCCCCTCCCTTGACGCCGAGTCGCAGACCGTAGTCATCGGCGATGCCGTTCTGCTCCTTGATCTTCTTGACCTCGGTCAGGGCCTTCATGGTGACGATGATGTTATCGTTGTCATCGGTCCCCGTCACCCCGGTAGGAATCGAAACAACGTCGGCGCCGATCATGGCAACGCTCATAGTACCTCCAATTGAACGAGTTCTCGAGGAGGAGCCAGTTCGGCTACGCTCATCGATCGAAATGTTTCCTGTATCCGCTCCTGCAATCTGCCGAGCGGTTCTTTGATCGTGCATGTGTGTTCAGCGCTGCACGACGAATGATCTGTGCTTTGACAATCTACCAGGGCTGGTGAGCCCCCTTCCATCACCGAGATGACCTCGGCTACGGTAATAGCATCCGATGGACGCGCAAGCGTGTAGCCTCCGGTACTTCCGGCATACGACCGGATAAGGCCCTGCCGCGCAAGCTGCTGTAGCACCTTGGCAACAAGCGCCTGCGAGATGCCGTAATGCATGGCAACGTCCTTTGCCGAGACAATATTGCCTGGCTTCGATGCCATGTCCTGCATGGCAAGCAGGGCGTACTCTATGCGTTTCGACAGACGAACCATGGCTTACTGATCGTAGTCCACCAGGCAGCCATCCGACGTTGGATGGGCCTGACATGTGAGGATATAGCCGTCGGCAATCTCGTCATCCGAAAGTGCCTCGCGCTCGTCCATGATGGCCGTGCCCGAAACCAGGCGAGCGCGGCATGTGCAGCACGCGCCGATCTGGCAGGCATATGGTGGATCGAGATTCGCCCGCTGCGCTGCGGCGAGAATGGTCTCGTCCGGCTGAACGGTGAACTCGGTCTCCTGACCGTACAGGCGAACCTTAACGCTGCGGGTGACAAGTTCCGAAGTCTGTTGCGAAGAATCCATGCATTACTCGAATGTTGAAGTAGGGGCAGTTGACGAAAATGATTCAAAATGAATGTGCTCTACAGAAGCGCCCATCAGCAGAAGTTTCTCGCTAACGGCGTCGATCATGCCACCGGGACCGCAGAGCAAGTACTCGGTTGTGGTGTCAGCGATATTCTCAGGCGTAACAGTCTGAACCAGAGTCTCCACGGAGATGCGGCCATGATGAACAGCATCAGCTGTGAGTGCCTGCGCACCGTCGACATTTTCCAGAACGTGTGCGATGACGAGTCGTCCGGCAACCTCTGATCGCAGCTGCTCCAGCTCACGGGCGAACATCACCTCATCGGCAGTGGCGTTTGCGTAGACGAGCACAACGCGGCTGAACGGTTCAACGACAAGAACGGATTTTGCGATGGCCCACAGCGGCGTGATTCCGCTTCCACCGGCAACCAGCACAACTGTGCGGATGTTGGACGGATCAAGCGGGATACCGAACGCCCCCTTCGGTGGACACACCATCACCGTGTTTCCAACGTGGAGCAATTCCTGCACGCGAGAGGCAACCAATGATGCATCGCTTCGCTTGACGGCGATGGTAAGGGGCTCATCAGCCTCTCGACTCGAGCAAAGAGAGTAGGCATGTTCTTCTGCTGCACCATCAACGTTGAGGCGCACCTTGATGTACTGACCAGTGCGATACGCAAACATCTCTCGGAGCTGTTCCGGAACCCGGAACGTAGCAGCGCGTGCGCGTGGCGTGGTGTCCCACGCGCGCTCAACAACGAGAGGAAAGAATTCGTCCAAGGTCATCAGTACAATCCGATGGAAAACAATGCAGTGTCCGACATCATGGTCTTATCCCATGGCGGATCGAAGGTCAACTCCAGCTCTACAGATTCAACGCCCTCCACGCCACGGGCCGCCTGCTCCACTTCGCGCGGAAGCGACTGCGCCGACGGACAATTAGGCGTTGTCAGCGTCATCGTGATGTGAACCTTTGTCCGGTCAACAACACGCACTTCATAGATCAATCCAAGCTCATAGATGTTGATCGGGATCTCCGGATCGAACACCGTCTTGATGGCATCGATCACCTGGTCGCGCAGATTTGGTTCAGGAACCGAAACCGAGTCGGTAATCACGCCGGTGTTTGGTGGCTCTATCATGAAGACGTCCTCATACTCAGAGCAACGGCATAGAGTCTGATCTGCTTGAGCATACTCGATAAGCCGCTGGATCGGTTCTGGGAAAGGTGTTGCGCAAGACCCAGCTGTTCCGGGATATCCTTCGGTGCCGCGAGGATCTCCTGCGGCGTTCTGTCCTGCATGATCTGCACGACGATGGCAACAAGCCCCTTCACAATCAGCGCATCGCTATCGGCCTCGAAGTGAATGCGTCCATCAACCAGACGCGGATACAGCCACACCTGAGACTGACATCCCTTGATGAGAAAATCATCGCGACGATGCTCCTCCGGGTAGGGGGCGAGCCCCTTCCCCATCGACATGATGGCACTGAATCGCTCCTCCCAATCAGGAAGAGCTTCGAGCATCGTGGCGATCTCGTCGGTCGTCTCGGCGATGGACTTTGTGGTACTCATGTTAATGAAGGACCTTCATTACCCGATCAAGGGCGTGAAAGAACTGTGCGATCTCTTCGTGCGAGGAGTACACAGCTGCAGAAACGCGCACCGTTCCCTGCGGAGCAAACCGCTGCATCAGCGGCATGGTGCAGTGATGTCCGGTGCGCACGGCAATGCCGTGCGTGTCCAGCATGATGCCCACATCTTGCGGGTGAACTCCGTCGATGGAAAAGCTCACAATACCCGAGTGACCTTGGTGCGCACCATGAACGCGGACGCCAGCGCGAGAGCTCAGCCCCGTGACAAGTTCTTCGGTGAGCGACGCCTTGTGCGCCTGCACGTCGTGCAGATCGAGAGCGTTTCTCCACTGCATGGCCGCGCAGAGTCCTACAGCGCCTTCGATGTTCGGCGTACCGGCTTCGAATCGCATCGGACCATCAGCGTAGGTGGTCTTGTCAAAAGTAACGTTGGTGATCATCGATCCCCCACCCTGATATGGCGGAAGCACCGATAGGAGGTCGTGTCGGATAAACGCGCACCCGATACCCATTGGACCGTAGACTTTATGTCCGGAGAACACGAGTGCGTCACAGCCGATATTCTGCACATCAATCGACATCGATGACACACTTTGCGCAGAATCGACGATCGAGATGGCACCGACGGTGCGGGCCGACTCACACAGCGTACGGACGTCGTTCTCGGTTCCCAGAGTATTCGATACGTGTACGCAAGACACGACAAGCGTCGAAGCATCGATCAGATGCGATGCCCGCCCCATATCAAGAGCGCCGTCATCGGTCAGCGGGATCACGCGGATCTCCACACCTGAGCGATCACGAAGCATCTGCCATGGGACGATGTTGGCATGGTGCTCCATCTCGGTCAGCACGATGTTGCCGTTAGCAAGTCGCGACCCGAGATGCGCACCGATCGATGTGGCAAGCAGATTCAGTGACTCGGTGGTGCCACGCGTGAAGACAACCTCATCGGCGCGGGCACCGATGCTTTCAGCGACTACTTCGCGGGCACGCTCATACATCGACGTGACTTCTGCACCGAGAACATGACCAGCGCGGTGGGCATTGGCATTATGCTGACGGTAGAACTCAGCGATTGTGTCGATCACAACCGTTGGCTTCTGCGTCGTAGCAGCATTGTCGAGATACACCAACGGCTTGCTGCCATGGACGATGCGCTGCAGAATCGGAAACTCTGCGCGAATCGCGGTAATATCCAGCAAGGGGGCCGATGGTGTTGTCTGGAGCATCAGGCCAGCAGTGTATCCGTTGAAAGTTTGCGGGCAATGCGACGCGTAAGCAAGTCGCGGAGTCCGTCGAGCGTGATCTTCTCCACGACCTCCGTGATGAAGGCATAGGTCAGCAGCGCCTTGGCGGTATCCTTGTCGATACCACGTGAGCGGAAGTAAAAGATCGCTTCTTCATCGACCTGACCCATGGTGGCACCGTGTGAACACTTCACGTCATCAGCCCAGATCTCCAACTGTGGCTTTGCCTGAACCTGAGCCTTGGAGCTGAGAAGCAGTGTGTGGTTTGACTGGTAGGCGGTTGTCTTCTGCGCCTGCGGACGCACGTAGATCTTGCCGTTAAACACGCCCGTTGAACTGCCGTCGTAGATACCCTTGTAGAGTTCTTCGCTGTGGCAATGCGGGACCATGTGGTCAACCACGGTGTGATTGTCCGTGTATTCGTTTTCGGCAAGAAGACTCACGCCATAGAGGAAACCCTGGCTTGATGGTTCGCACAGGCGAAGCGCCAAATCACTGCGAACGAAACGTCCACCAATGCTAAGCGCATGTGACGTGAACGTGGCATCACGATGCACATCTGCCGTTACTGATGAGATCGACCGAGCTGCGTCTGCATCATCCGCGATCTTGTAGTACCGAATGTGTGCCATGGCCGACACGACGAATTCCACGACCGTGGCATCGAGGACTGTTGCCTCACCAGCAACGTGGTGCGATTGGACGATATCTGCTTCAGCCCCCTGATCAGCGATCACCAGCAGACGTGGTGTGATGAGGGTAGGTGTTGTGGAGTCCGATGTCTCGATCGACACATGAATCGGCACCACTACGCGACAGTCCTTCCCGATGCGCAGAACAATTCCGCTCTCGAGCAGTGCTGTGTTCAGGGCAACAAAGGGATGCGAGTTCAGGGGTGCGCCGCCACCAAGTGCGCTGGTAACTGCTGCATCGCGTTCAATGAGTTCAGGAGTGAGTTCGAGAATCTCCATACCGCTGGGTACGTTGGACGAATCCACGACAACACAGCCGTCGACGATGCGAATGCTGATGTGCTCGGCTAGTGCTGAAGCGATCTCTTGAACAGGCACTGGCAAAGTGGTCTCGGCACCAGGTGCCCCCCAATGCAATGGGCGATACGTGAAGTCCTGTCCGATGAACGGAAAGACGTTAGTGTACTTCCATTCCTCGTGACGTGTGGTCGGGATGCCCATGCGGACGAATTCCCGCAGACCTTCACGGCGCAGATCGTCAAGACGTCCATGGCTCGCATCTGCGGCCCCGTCGGCATGCACCGCAACGTGGCTCTGGACAAGCTCCACAAGTGAATGCTGCGACATTATGCCTCCACCGCTGCTTCCTGCTTGAGCCAGTCATATCCGCGCTGTTCAAGCTCAAGGGCAAGAGTCTTATCGCCTGACTTCACGATACGTCCGTTCCAGAGAACGTGAACGAAGTCCGGCACAATATGATCGAGTAGACGCTGATAGTGCGTGATAACGATCGTTGCATTGTCGTTGCGGCGAAGAGCATTCACACCCGATGCCACGATGCGAAGTGCGTCGATGTCGAGACCCGAGTCCGTTTCATCAAGTACAGAAAGAACGGGGTCGAGCATGGCCATCTGGAAGACTTCATTGCGCTTCTTCTCGCCCCCTGAGAATCCTTCATTGAGCGAGCGCTGCAGAAACGCTGGATCCATTTCCACCAGCGCCATCCGCTCGCGCATCAGTGCAAGGAATGATGCCGGGTCAAGGGGCTCCTGCCCGCGATGCTTGCGCACTTCATTCACCGCCGTCTTCACGAAGTTGGCCGTCGATACACCCGGGATTTCAACCGGATACTGGAACGCGAGGAAGAGACCTTCACGTGAGCGCTCTTCTGGAGCGAGCTCAAGAAGTTCTTTGCCCTGGAACAACACCGAGCCGTCGGTGACCGTATAATCTTCCCTGCCGGCCAGGACCGAGGCCAAGGTTGACTTACCGGAACCATTTGGTCCCATGATAGCGTGGATCTCACCGGCGTTGACGGTTAGGTTGATGCCTTTGAGGATCTCCCGATCGTCGATCAATGCATGAAGATTTGAGATCTGCAATAGTGGTGTCATCCGACGCTTCCTTCGAGTGAAATGGCAAGGAGTCTTTGAGCTTCCACGGCGAATTCCATTGGAAGCTGGTTAAGGACCTCACGGGCATAGCCGTTAACGATGAGGGCAACTGCGGCCTCGGTGTCGATGCCTCGCTGGTTGCAGTAGAAAAGCATGTCTTCGCCGATCTTCGATGTTGTTGCCTCATGCTCGACCGTAGCCGAGTTGTTGGCCACTTCGAGATATGGAAAGGTATGGGCGCCGCAGGCATCACCGATCAGCAGTGAATCGCATTGCGAGAAGTTGCGAGCCCCCTGCGCTACCGGGAGAACCTTGACAAGGCCTCGGTAGGAGTTCTGAGAAACGCCGGCCGAGATACCCTTCGATACGATGCGGGAACGTGTGTTGCACCCGATGTGGATCATCTTTGTACCGGTGTCAGCC
>JBJTEQ010000051.1:0-3117 GCA_046092945.1 Kapaibacterium sp. (SeqCode) | reverse complement strand
CTGATGGAGATCCTGGGTCCAACTCCGCCGGAAACCATCGACAGCACTTTTGCGGCTTATAAGCCCCGTGTCAAAACCCGTTGGGATGCCACCTACTTCTACGTGGAGAGCAATGGTATGCCAACGGCCATGCCGGCCATGAAGGGAATCACCGCCTGGCAGCAGCAGGTTCCAATTCCGCAGCCATATACCGGCCCAAACGCATGGGCTATTCCGCTGAATCCGGTCATCGCCGATGTGCCGGTATCGCTCGACACTGCGCTCCATACAGGTGCGGTAGCGATTGCAGCAAACGGCGTTCCGGTGTTCAACCCTGAGAACAACCGTGGCGAATTCTCGCAGGATATTGGAGAACTCGACGCCTTCGGTGGACACTGCGGCAGGGCTGATGATTACCACTACCACATTGCGCCGGTTCACCTGGTGAATAAAGGAGCCAAGAAACTGCCAATCGCCTGGGCACTCGACGGCTACAAACTCTTTGGCTTTGAAGAGCCCGACGGAACAGTGGCCACGAACCTCGATAAGAATCTCGGTCACCTCTGGAATGGAGAGTATCACTACCATGCCATCGACAAGAAGCCCTACATGATCGCTGCCATGCGTGGGAAGATCACGATCCAGAACGACCAGGTGATGCCTCAGCCACGTGCTGCAGGAGTTCGCACCTATCTGCAGGCGCTGAGAGGCGCAAGCATTACGGATATGCGTCAGTGCGACACCAATCACTTTGTTCTGCGCTACGACCTTAACGGCAAGACCAACTTCGTGAATTACCGCTGGGACAGCACGGGCAAGCAGTTCGTGTTCAACTTCGTGAAGACCGACTCTCTGCGTTCCACCGTTAACTACACGAGAAAGTGACCACCATGATCACCAAACTCAAACTTGGCATTCTCACAGTGGCGATGCTGGTGAGCCCCTTTGTTGTACTGGCACAGCGTCCGACGACAAAGACCATGAAGCGTTTGCCGGATACCGGACAAAACGGTGACTTCACAACCGCGCCGGGTGAAGACAGCGATGTGAAGATCGGCGCCCCCGGCTACATCGTCCAGCAGGACGTGGTTATCGACACCGTTACCGGCCTGATGTGGCAACGAGCCGATGGTGGCGAAATGGCTTGGGATAAGGGGGCTTCGTACTGCGACGCTCTTGTTCTCGGTGGCTTCTCGGATTGGCGCATGCCCACCTCGCAGGAGCTGTTCACGATTCATGATCTGGGTCGTAAGAACCCTGCCCTGCCAGAAGCACTCACCAACACTGGTGCCGAATACTGGTACTCATCGGAGCTGCTTGTGGGCGATGCCGCCCGCGTGTGGGCCACGAACTCCGGTGGTGGAATCGGACCGCATCCGAAGAATGAGACCATATCCTCCGGGGGTACAAAGAAGTTTCATGTGCGCGCGGTGCGTGCCCTTCAGCCCCCTGTGAACATCCCCGTGCACTTTACGGACATGGGTGGCGATGTTGTTCGTGACAACGCCACCGAACTCGTCTGGCAGCAGTATTGTCACCCAGTTGCGGTTACCTGGGAAGAGGCACTCCGCGTAGCCGATACGCTCATGCTCGGGGGCTTTACCGACTGGCGCATGCCGAACATCAAGGAGCTGCATACTATCCGCGAGCAGCAGGAGAAGGGGCCATGTGTGGACCTGCTCTACTTCCCATGCGTTTCGTCAACAACAACTCTGTGGTCTTCCACAACGTTGATTTCTCAGACTAATGATCAGGCATGGACGCTGAAGTCCGACCTTGGTGTTATCACCTACGACAAGAAGAATCTGAAGATGAAGCTGATGTGTGTGCGAGGGGGCGTAGCCGACGTCACATCCGTCGATGATGATATGCAGTCCGACGAGATCCGTCTGTTTCCGAACCCAACAAGTGGAATAGTATCGCTTCCGCTGGGAACTGCCAGTGTGCGTGTTTACGACCTCACCGGCACCGTTGTCTTTGCTGCTTGCGCCACATCGAGCATTGACATCTCATCGCTTGCGGCTGGTTCGTACTATTGCATCCTTGTGGATGATTCCAATCGTTCACACACCGTATCTCTCATCAAACGGTAAAACTGGGAAGCCCCTTTCATGAAGAACCTGCGAGTGCTCTGCACACTGCTCGCTGTAACAGCGATAGCTGCGGTTGCGCAGCCAACACATCCGGCCATTACGTCGTGGATCCAGAACACCACGGGAATCACGGGACGTCATTATATCAAGGGCAACCCGACGCCGGTCGTGGATACCTTCCAGGCGAACTGTCAGCTGGTGCAGTACTCAGCGGACTATTCCTACGTCCGCGCGAATGGTATTCCGGCGTATGTGATCGGACCGTATCAGGATGGTAACCCAGCGCAGGCCGTTGGACGGAACTATCTGTTCAAGATTCCACTCAAGCCGCAGGTGCAAACGGGAACGAAGACAACCGTTGGACTCGGACATATCGCCGTTCTCATCAACGGTGTGCCGGTCTACAACTATGCTGATGCCCGTTCCTACAACAACGGCAACGTGTGGCACCAGAATGCTATCGTGTTTGAGCGCACGGGTTTCGACTGTGCTAAGGGGCATCCGGCTCCCTTGCAGATGGGTCCGCCGACTCCGGGCGGTGGCGGTACGCAGGGACAATACCACCATCACCAGGATCCTTCGGCCTTCAACATCGCCAAGGTGAAGATGTCGGATGTGTGTGATATGTACCTGGCCGACGGACTCTACGTTCCGGATGCAACCAAGCATGGTCCACTGATCGGCTACTCCTTCGATGGTTATCCGATCTACGGTGCCTATGGCTGGGTCGATGAAGGGGGCAAGAACGTCGTCAAACTCATGAAGCCGAGCTACCGTCTGCGGAACATCACGGATCGTACCACTCTTGCCGACGGAACAAAGCTTACACAGGCACAGTACGGTCCAACATTCGCTGCTCAGCCACTTGGTTCATACGCCGAGGACTACGAGTACGTTCAGGGCTCGGGCGACCTCGACATTCACAACGGACGTTTCTGTTTCACTCCAGAATACCCCGAGGGTACGTACGCCTACTTCGCAACCATCGATACGGATGGTAACTCGGTGTATCCATACGTGATCGGGCCGAGCTATTACGGAGTTG
>JBJTEQ010000050.1:0-6399 GCA_046092945.1 Kapaibacterium sp. (SeqCode) | reverse complement strand
GTTCCAGCGACTGATGGCGCCGCTCAGTGAGTTCAGTAACGCACGCATTGTGCAGCATGGCAAACGACTTGTCATCGAAGTGATCCTCAGTGACCGAAATGAGGCACAGTTTGTTCTTGATCGCTTTGCGTCGATCGTTCGCACCATCGGTGCTGTTCAGGCGGAGGAAATGGAATGACTTCACTCCTGGCTATCGAAACCAGCGGATCAGTTTGCAGTGTTGCCGTATCAATCGACGGAGCTCTCGCCGCATCGATCGAGATCATTCGTCCGAATGTTCACGATGCCAAGCTCGCGGGCCTCGTGACGCAGGTCTGCCAGGGCGCCGATGTTGCCGTGCGTGACCTAGCGTATGTTGCCGTATCAAGTGGTCCCGGCTCATTCACCGGTCTGCGCATAGGAGTTTCATTGGCAAAGGGGCTCTGTGTTGCCTCGAAGGCAAAACTCATTGGCGTGCCGACCACGACAGCTTTGCTTCACGCCTCAGCTGAGGTTGCGCAGCGGTCCGGCGCTGAGTCGATCGTGTGCGTAATCCCATCGCACCAGGACCTCTATTACGTCGCTAGGAGCCCCGTTCACGACCCAGTCCACCTGGCACGTGTCGATCTGATTCCGGCACATGAACTGGATGCTCTTGATAACCAGCGTAATCTGTTCGTGGGGCCGGGAGCTATCAGACGTGATCCGCAACCGGTAAGCGGGCTAACTCGCCACTCCGCTCGGTTCGTGGCTTTTGCTGCGTGGCGACTCATTGCAGCGGGTCATGCACCGGACGATCCATTGACCTTTGCGCCGGAGTATCACCAGGAGTTTCGCCCCCGTTGACGGGCCGGTATGTTCCGGGTATTCCGCTTGACGGAGCGTCGTAGCTTTGCACAGCTTTTGCCATAAAGATTTGCCTCACAACGCATCCTGAAGAACAACAATGATTCAACGCTACACGCGCCCGGACATGGGAGCCATCTGGTCCGATGAAAACAAATACCGCATCTGGCTGGAGATCGAGATCCTTGCCTGCGAGGCACAGGCCGAGCTGGGCGTGATCCCAAAGGATGCTGTTGCCGAGATCCGCAGTAAGGCATCGTTCAATGTTGAACGAATCCTGGAGATTGAAGAAACAACGAAGCACGATGTGATCGCCTTCACAACGAATGTTGCAGAGTACGTCGGACCGGCCTCGCGGTTTATTCACCTTGGCATGACCTCCAGCGATGTGCTTGATACGTGCCTTGCCGTACAGCTCAAGCAGGCCGGCGTGCTGCTCCTGGAAGACCTGAAGAACCTGCAATCGATCCTGCGTCGGCGAGCACTGGAGTTCAAAAACACGGTTTGCATTGGACGCTCTCATGGTATTCATGCCGAGCCGACGACGTTTGGTTTGAAGCTTGCCCTATGGCATGAGGAATGTCGCCGGAGCATTACGCGCATGGAGCATGCTCTGTCAACGATCAGCGTCGGGATGATCTCTGGCGCAGTAGGAACGTTTGAGCATCTCTCCCCTGCCGTTGAGGAATATGTCTGTGAGAAGCTCGGACTTCAGCCGGCGCCCGTGAGCACACAGGTGATCCAGCGCGATCGTCATGCCGAATACATGAGCACACTCGCCATCATCGGTGCCTTTCTTGAGAAGATTGCTATCGAGGTGCGCCACCTTCAGCGCACGGAAGTCCTCGAGGCCGAGGAGTATTTTTCTCCCGGACAGAAGGGCTCCTCGGCGATGCCTCACAAGCGCAATCCGATCGTCAGTGAGCGCATCTGTGGTCTGGCGCGACTTCTTCGTGGCAATGCCATGGCGGCCATCGAGAACAATGCTCTATGGCACGAGCGCGATATCTCACACAGCTCCGTCGAGCGTGTGATCTGTCCAGATTCGACGATCACGCTGGATTACATGCTTCATTTGGCAACGGGGCTTGTGGACCGACTTGTGGTGTATCCCGAGAACATGAAACGCAATCTCGAGCTAACAAGCGGACTGCCCTATTCGCAGTCGGTGATGCTTGCGCTCGTGCGCAAGGACATTACCCGTGAAGACGCCTATCGCATGGTTCAGCGCAACGCTATGCGCACATGGGAAACACGCCTGCCCCTGCGTCAGACGCTTGGTGAAGATGCCGATTTGATGTCGCGCATCTCTTCCGATGAACTCGATGCCATCTTCGATCCAAACCGTATGCTGAAGAACGTCGATGTAATCTTCGAGCGGTGTGGGTTGAGCGAATGAGAAGAGCATTTCTCGTTGGAGGGGCGCTGATTGCGCTGTTGTGCGGAATGCTCAGTCTCGGTGCGTATGTGGAGGATGACGGAAAGAGACTTGCCGACCGGTATTGTCAGACGTGTCACCTGAAGCCCCTTCCCGAACATCTTGATCGGTCTACATGGCTGATGAAGGTCTTTCCGATGATGCGTCAGTATATCGGACTTGATCAGAATCCTAACCGCGAGCTCATGCCGCATGATCTGCAGGCAATGTACCCGTCCGTGCCAACCATGACCGAGGATGAGTGGTACACAGTTGCGAACTGGTACTTAGACAATGCTCCGGACGAGTTGCCATCGACGCCGATGCCCAAGGTCAATGGCCGCAGCACGGTGTTTGAAGCAATACCGGTTCTGGGTGACGTCGCCAACATCCCAATGACAATTCTCGTGCGATTTGATCCGCTCTCTCGTCGCTTCACCACGGCGGATGCGAATGGCTCGCTGAACGTCTATAATAGCGCTGGCAAGATTCTAAAGAACATTAACATCGGCGGTCCTGTCAGTTCGGTGGCCGTACGCGGTACGACATGGTACGTGACGGACATGGGCAAGCTTCTACCGCACGATTCCGCAGGGGGAGCCGTTGTTGCCGTGCAGTGGGATGGAGACAAGTACACCATTAACCGCATTATCGATTCGCTTCGACGTCCGACGCACATCAGTGTGGAAGATCTCAACGGAGATGGTTCCGATGATCTGCTTGTGTGTGAGTTCGGTAACCTACTCGGTCGCCTCGGATGGTTTGAGCGCCGCAAGCAGCGTTGGCAGTATCATGAGCTTGTCTCACAGCCCGGAGCAATCCGCACCGAGGTTCGGGATGTAAACGGCGATGGACGCAAGGATATCGTCGTCTTGATGGCCCAGGCTCGCGAGGGCATCTTCGTCCACATTAACATGGGCAAGGGGCGATTTGAATCCCGGGAGATTATCACCTTTCCGCCGAGCTACGGCTCATCATCATTCAGCTTTGCTGACGTGGACCGCGATGGTAAGGATGAGCTGCTGGTAACGACCGGTGATAATGGCGATTACGAGATGCCGCCGTACAAGCCATATCACGGAGTCTATGTGTTACGACTCGACAAGTCCGGGAGAGTGGTTGACACAACATTTCGACCGCTTGATGGAGCATATGGCGCTATCGTGCGTGACTTCGATCTCGATGGTTTGCAGGATATGCTGTCATACAGTTATTTCCCCCGCCTCGACCGTGGCGACTTCGATCTGATGAGATTCGAAACATCAGCGTTTACCGCAGCAGTAACGATGTGGACACTTCCCATGTCGGACCGTGGCCGCTGGCTGGTGAGCGATGTTGCGGACGTTGACGGCGACGGTGATGTGGACGTCATTCTTGGGAATGAATCGATCGGCCCGGGGCGAGTCACTGAGGAACAATCCGCCGGCTGGCGCGGAGGCCGAGTGAGTGCTTTGCTGCTGATCAATAAGACAAGATGAGTTACTGAGTTACGGAGTTACGGAGTTACATCGCCTCCGTATCTCCGTCACTTCGTCACTATTCCGTGTTTCTCCACATCGGTATGGTTCGTATCGACTCTCCATCGATAGCCACGATGAAGATGAGACCGTGCAGGTCTGGATCTAGTGTGACAGTAAGCCCCTTGCCATCAGTTGATCGATGATGGTCAAGGACGCGGCCCAGGACGTCACTGATGAGCAGTTCGTTAGCGGATGTGGTAATTGTTCGGCCTCGAATGGTAACGTCGATAATCGGTGCGAAGAGACGCACTCGTCCGCCGGCAATGCAGAGATCGTCCAAAGCGAAGCGTCCGTGGCGTGTTCTGACACCGATTGATTTGTCGCTGATCACCACGCTGTCGATTCGAAGTTCAACGGAGGCAGAGTCACCAAGGGCCGCACGAAGCTGATCCCGCCTGTAGGTACTTGCGACCGTTGCGCCGAGTCGGAATGGAAACTCAATGTGTGTTCGAGATCCCGAAACGTATCCAGATGCGGTGATCGGCAGGAGCACATTCGGATGAGTGGAGACATAGGCAATACCATTAAGAGACCGTTGCAGTGCAAGCGGAGCGCGAATGCTTAGGTAAACGTCAATGGTATCTCCAGGGCTGCCATGCACATCGCCGATACTGACTTCCAGCTCTGGTTTCTGCGGTGATGGACGAACATGTACGCTGTCGAGAACCACGCATCCGTCTGCACGAGTCATCCGTGCTCGAAACCACCGTCCGCGCACAATCGGCGGTGTCGATACCGAGTCGCGGCCAATGGCACTGACACTATCAAGCCATTCAGTTGCCACGGCCCCCTCAGTCCACAGTAAGGTGGTCGATTGAGCACCCACCACAGTGTCTGCCTGACGCAGGCGCACATGCGGCGTCGTTATGGCAGGGGACTTCCAGCGGTCGACAGCGTCAAATAAATTTCCGTCTCCTCCAGATATCGCTCCTCTGTCTGAGGTCGAATCTGTGCGGATTGCCGTGCTGGCACCTGCCGACCCGCCATAGACGATGCCGCGAACGGGTGCCGGCAGGTTGGTCGTTGAAAGGATGCTCCCTCCGGCACCTCCCCCACCTGGGCCGCAGAGGAAAACAGCTGAGTGGGACGAACCGCCATGACCGCCGCGCGCCGTGATAAGGCCATCGCCGGAGATCGATTCAGCATCGAGAAGAACCATTCCGCCTGCGCCACCACCACCCGATCCATCATGACGGGAATCGTGGCCATTCGTTCCATCAGCACTGATGACACTCCCAGAATGAAACTGAATATGACGAGCTCGGACGATGACGATGCCACCTCCACGACCGCCGCGTCCCCCATCGAGATCGTTGCCATGTCCAGCGCCTCCGGAGGATCCAAACAATAAGCGTGTGCCGTCATCAAAGGGGCGAGCAGAAGCCCCCTTCACACCGTTGATGGGTGCAAATGCGGAAGAGGTTGACCCTCCATTGCCGCCTCTACCTGCAGCGCTGCCACCGGCACCACCGGAGTTGTGCGCCCTGCCAGCATGGCCGCCCCTTCGCCACTGCGAGGTACTATCGATCGAGATCGATGAGTTACTGCACGGCCCCATTCCATCTCCGGGCTGAAGTAAGATGTCCGATTGATCAAATCGTGCAGAAGTATCAGAGGAGTTCCAATCGAGCTTCGATTGGAAATAGCCGGCACTGGTGGCAGAAATCAGTGATTCAATATGTACAGTATCATCACTCCAGACTGCTACCACGCCGCCATGCAGTCCATTCCATGGTTGTGCCATGACTCGTCGACGGAGCATGCTGCCTTCAGGCGTTACTGCGCGCACGATCTGCAGACGTCGAGCCCGGGCAAGGGGCTCCGGCAGCGGGTACTTTAGGTATAACCGTGCACCGATGACGGTGTCAATGCGATTCCACGACCACGTGCCAACGTTATGTGACATCGAATCATCTGGATGATCGCACATGGGGAGGTGGATCACGACGTGGTCGCCGGCTTCAAACAATCGTGGCTGTTGCGCCATGATCGTGCGGCCACAGCGTTCCGCATCCCATGCCCAGGTGCTTCGCACAAGCTGGAGAGAATCATCTGCCACAAGGCACATCAGAACGAATAGCATCGCCATCGCTGGATCTCCTGATCATACCATAGTTGTATCATGTCGTCAGTAGTGAGTTGCATGGCAACACCGTTCTTCAGACGAATGCGGTCCGTGGCATCAACGTTCGGGTGCTCATGAATCAGGGTTACTGTCCCCTGCGTCACGACCAACGTCAGGAGGCGATCTGCAGCATCGGTGCGAATCCCGGCTATGATGCTACCGTTAAGGTCTGTCTGCAGGCGGATCACTGATCCGGATACTATCGTGATGAGAGCGGGAACAGCTGCGGGAAGCATGATGTTCGCAGCTGCCGTCAGCGCAACCCCTGTCATGCGCAACATCCCGCTCGAGATAAGATGATGGACATACGTACGATTGCGTGTCGGCATCTCCCGAAAGGTTGACATCTGGAAGCTTGGCGGCAGACGTGGTCCTCGGTGGTGAACGACCACGTCTGCCGCCGAGCTTCCAGATGTCAACCTTTCGGGAGATGCCGACACGCAATCGTACGTATGTCCATCATCTTATCTCGAGCGGGATGTTGCGCATGACAGGGGTTGCGCTGACGGCAG
>JBJTEQ010000049.1:0-4862 GCA_046092945.1 Kapaibacterium sp. (SeqCode) | reverse complement strand
CCCTCGGGATGAGCTACGATGAACGTCAGTGAGTGCGTGGCATCGGATGTATTGCAGCGAGACTTCAACGCCTCCAATTGCTGGGTCTGAACCTTGTCGGGGTCGATTCGCACCACATAGCCCCTTGCAAGCTTCTTCTCTGCCTGTTCAATGGTCAGGAGCTCGTCAACCGTGATCTTTATCGCCTCGCCGCTTACCTCGCATTTGCCGACGGCCACAACTACGGCGCCGACCTTGATCTGCTGGGCATACTGCTTGTACTTCTCGCTCCAGAAGATGAGTTCCATCGAGGAATGGAACTGCTCGAGTTTGACGAAGGCGATCGTGTTCTCACGCCGATCAAGGCGCGTGCGGATCTCGCCCATCATTCCGCAGATACGCCCCGGCTTGCCGGAGAGATCTGGGTCGGGCTTGGAGAGATTGACGGTGCTCAGAGACGTTACCGCTAGAGCATGTTCCTGAAGGGGGTGACCCGAAACATAGAAGCTCAGGACCTCTCGCTCTCGGCGAAGACGCTCAATGTCGGGCCACTCCGTGGTGCGCGGCAAAGCCGGCTCCTTCGGACGTTCAATATCCTCGGTGCCGAACAAGCCCCCTGAGGACGACAGCGCATCATCCTGTACCTGCGAGCCGTAATGCAGGGCAGTGTCGATGGCGTCGAAGAGCTGCGCCCGATGTCCGTGCCCAAGTCGGTCGAAGGCACCGGCGCAGACCAGCGACTCCATCAGCCGTCGGTTGAGAACCTTCTTTTCAACGCGGGCAGCAAAGTCGTAATACGATGCAAAGGGGCCATCGGCGCGTGCCGCTACAATAGCATCCACCGCGCCAACACCAACGCCTTTGATCCCCGCCATGCCGAAGAAGATCGTGGATCCTTCGGCAACGAACGTTGCCATCGACCGGTTCACGTCAGGGGGCTGCACGGTTATATCATAGCGCTTTGCCTCGTCGATGAGTGCAACGATCTTAGCCTGATCGTTGAGTTCTGCCGTCATGTTCGCAGCAAGAAACTCGGCAGGATAGTGAGCCTTGAGCCAGGCTGTCTGGTAGGCCAGATAGGCATAGGCCGCCGAGTGCGATTTGTTAAAGCCGTAGGAGGCGAACTTCTGAATGAGGTCGAAGATCTCCGTGGCAAGTTCCTTCTCGATGCCGGCGCTGGACTTCACCCCTTCAATGAACTTGGATCGCTGCTCGGCCATGGACTTTTCGTCCTTCTTCCCCATGGCGCGGCGCATCACGTCGGACTGCGCCAGCGTAAAGCCGGCCAGCGACTGCACCAGCTGCATTACCTGTTCCTGATAGACGATAACGCCATAAGTGCGCTCAAGAGTTGGCTCCATGAGCGGATGCAGATAGCTTATCGGCTTACGGCCCAGTTTGCGCTCGATAAACTCCGGGATGTTATCCATTGGACCCGGACGGTAGAGGGCGTTCATAGCGATCAGGTCTTCGAGCGTACTCGGACGCAATTCGCGCAGGGCCTTCTGCATCGGGTCGGATTCGAACTGGAAGATGGCCTGTGTATGCCCCTTGCAGAAGAGCTCATACGTGGCCGGATCGCTGAAGTCGATCTCGTCCATGTCGATATTGAGGCCGTGATTGCGCTTGATCTGCTCAAGCGCCGAGTCGATGATACTCAGTGTACGCAGGCCCAGGAAGTCCATCTTCAGAAGGCCGGCTTCCTCGAGATCCTTCATGTTGTACTGGGTAGCCGGTTCGGTAGTTGGCGTCTTGTACACCGGAACGAAGTCGCTGATCGGACCAGGCGCAATGACCACGCCGGCGGCGTGCAGTGAGGAGTTGCGAGCAAAGCCCTCGAGCACCTGAGCGTATTCGATCAGGTCCTTGATACGCTGGTCGTCTGTGGTCTTGATCCAGCGCAGCTCCGGCAGCTCCATCGCTTCCGAAACAGAATGCACGCGTCCGAGTACCACCGGGATCTTGTCCGTGATGGAGTTGATCGTTGCAAGGTCGATGCCGAGCACGCGGCCAACGTCTTTCAATACGGCCCGAGAGGACAACGTCCCGAAGGTGATGATCTGGGCAACGGAATCGGCACCATACTTCTGCTTGACGTAGTCGATAACGCGATTGCGCTTATCGTCAGAAAAGTCAACGTCGATATCGGGCATCGACACGCGGTCGGGATTCAGGAAGCGCTCAAAGAGAAGGTCGTACTTCAGCGGATCGATGTTGGTGATCTTCAGTGCATAGGCCACGAGCGATCCCGCGGCAGAGCCCCGTCCAGGACCCACCCGCACGCCCATGTCGCGGGCAGCACGAATGAAGTCGGCCACAATCAAAAAATATCCCGCATAGCCCATCCGCTTGATGACGCTGAGCTCGAAGGTGATCCGGTCGAGGATCTCACTCGTCAGCACCTGATAGCGTTCCTCGAGCCCCCTCATTGTCAGCTCTTCAAGGTAATCCTCCAGCGTTGTTGCGTCGCTGTCTGCCGGGATAGGGAACTGCGGCATCTGCAGCGTGGTCGGGATCGTGACATCCACCTTCTCGGCAATCTCCAGCGTCGAGTCGATGGCATCAGGGAAGTCCTTGAACAGCTCCTTCATCTGCTGCTGCGTTTTGAGGTACATCTCCGGTACCCGATAGCGCAGGTTCGTCTTGACGTCAAACTGCGACCGGTCGAAGGGGGTGTCCTTGGAGATGTGCCGGAGCCCAGTATGCGCCACGGCGTGGTCTTTACTTACATAGTGCGCATCGTTGGAGACCACGATCTTGATCCCAAGCTCACGCGCAAGCCGTGGAGCAAACTCCATGACGTGCTTGTCCTCGGGTAGTCCGTGATCCTGCAGCTCAATGTAGAAATCGTCGCCGAAGATCTCCTTCAGCGCTATCGCATTGTTGCGCGCTGTTACCTCGTCACCCGCCAGCATCGGAGCATTGATGGGTCCGGCCAGGCAGGCCGACGTGGCAATGAGTCCGTCGTGGTACTGACGCAATAGATCCATGTCGATACGGGGCTTGTAGTAAAACCCATCGGTATGACCAATCGTCGTCAGCTTGATAAGATTGCGATAGCCCGTCTCGTTTTTTGCCAGTAGCACCAGGTGGTAGTAGTTACGCTTCTTTCCGGCGTCGACAACTCTCTCACGGTCTGTATGACGTTTCACCGCCAGGTACACCTCACACCCGAGGATCGGCTTGATGCCGGCCTTCTTCGCCTTCTTGTAGAACTCAAAACACCCGAACATCACTCCATGGTCGGTAATGGCCAGCGCCGTCTGTCCATCAGCCTTGGCCGCATCGATCAGTGTCTGCGGACTGGCCGCTGCGTCCAGCAGGGAATAGTGGGTGTGGTTGTGGAGGTGAACGAAGCTCTTTCAGGTTTGAGGTTTGAGGTTTGGGGTTTCAGGTTTTAGGTAACTCGTCACTCGTCACTCGTCACTCGTCACTCGTCACTCGTCACTCGTCACTCGTCACTCGTAACTCGTCACTTATCACTTGTCCAGTGCTTTGATCTTCTCATTCAACGTTTGTTCGATAACGCCTTTTGCGGCCGAGCCGAACATCGAGAGCTCGATGTCGACCGTTACGAGGTTGTCGGCAATGGTGATCGTGCCGCGCCCCATTTTCCCGCTGGCGTGCAGCACATTGCCATCCCAACGATGGTCGGTTACAAGCAGGGCAAACTCGGGACGCGTCAGCACCTTGGTATCAAGGAGCAGACGCATTTCGAGGGCGGTTTTTGATGTCTGGATCGTCTGGTGGATGCGTGCCATGGGGACGAATTTACACCCACCCTGCGACGCTATCTGCCGCTATTGTTTCAACAATGACTGATGAGCAGAAACGGCGCAGCGGCGTGACGTTTTACCGGCCAAAATCGGTGGTTGGCCATGTTTCCCGCAGCGGCGCACTCAGAGTTGTACCGTCGGCCAATTGGATTGTTACAACGGCTGCCTGCCAGCCCCCTGAGGAATACGTCAGCTCATGATCGGTGAAGGGGGCTGACCCGATTACCCCCACGGCGATGGGGTAACCGGTAGATGAGAGGATGCGGTAGGTGCACCGGGGACTCTTGACGTTCCTAAGGGAGAGTACGCAGCCGTTGGCGCTCACATTTCGAACGGTCAGATTGCTTAAAGAAGCCGCCATCGACGAACTCGCGATGTCGCTTCCGGATCTCGACCCCCCAATAAGCGTAGACATCCACCATGCGGTGTCAGCTGAGGCCCTCACCGCGCATCCAGGGTCGTTGCGCCGGATTCGCAAAGAGGCAAGAAACGTGTTCAGGGCATCCAGGTGGTGCTGGTCCAGAGAATACAGGCACATCAACGCCGGTGGACAGGAATCCTGCAAGTAGCTCTCGGCATAGTGCATCCGCAGATCGTGTCCGTAGGCCGAATCGATGCGAGCGCTGAACGAGTAGTCCTCCGACCGTGGGAGTGGTCCGGGAAACGTTTCCTGCTCCTCCCGTTCAAAGAGAGCGCTCATGTTGAATGTATTGAATCTCTTGATGAAGAACAGCCCGAATGCGGATGGACCGTACCGATAGGGAATCGGCTGAACGCAGACGTTTCGTCCGGCATACTGATCTGGTAGGCTAACCGAATGGACGGAGCGGTCGGGCCTGCTGCCAAGGCGCGTTGCAATAGCATCCGAGGTGCTGCCGAGCACGCCGACAGAATCCAATTGGGCAAGTGGCTGCCCGGATTCAGCATCCACAAGCCACAGGGCCACGAGCATGGTGTCGGTGATCATCCCCGGCGACACCGTCCAGCGCACATCCGCCCAGCTGCGCTGACGGGCCACAACATCGGGCGGAGGTCGATGCGAGGTGGTGTCGGTGTTTACTGCATGCCAGAGACGATAGAAGCTCAGGCGGCTTCCGGGAGCGTAGG
>JBJTEQ010000048.1:0-7514 GCA_046092945.1 Kapaibacterium sp. (SeqCode) | reverse complement strand
CACGGTGCGCGTAAGGGTCTTGCCGATACGGCTCTGAAGACTGCTGACGCCGGTTACTTGACGCGTCGTCTTCATGACGTTGCGCAGGATGTGGTGATCTCCGAGGATGACTGCGGCACGATCCGTGGCGTAGAAATGCGTGCCCTGAAAGATGGCGAAGACGTGAAGGAGCCGTTGAAGGAGCGCATCCTTGGCCGTACGTCGCTGGTTGTAGTTGTTGACCCGCTGACGAGCGAAGTGTACTGCAAGAAGGGTGAAATGATCGATGAGGAGGTTGCCGATAAGATCGAGCATAGTCCTATCGAAGCGGTCATGATCCGCAGTGTTCTTACCTGTGAATCACGTCGTGGTGTGTGTGCTCGCTGTTACGGACGTAACATGGCTACTGGCCAGCTGGTAGACACCGGTGAAGCCGTTGGTACAATTGCCTCTCAGTCGATCGGCGAGCCGGGTACGCAGCTGACGCTGCGTACGTTCCACACTGGTGGTACGGCATCGTTGTCGATGAGCCAGAGCCTTGTTCTGGCCAAGTTCGACGGTCTTATCCAGTTTGACGCTATCCGTACGGTGAACTATCCCGGAGAAACCGAGGACATCGATGTTGTGGTGTCGCGTGCCGGTGTCATCAACATCGTTGAACCAGGTTCGAACCGCGTTGTGACAAAGTACGACGTTGTTTACGGTGCCGAGCTAAAGGTCAAGGATGGTCAGACAGTCAAGAAGGGCGAGATCCTTTACGACTGGGATCCGTACAACTCCGTGATCATCACGGAAAAGGCCGGACGTGCTCGCTACCGCGATCTCGTGCCGAACCTGACCTTCAAGGAAGCGATCGACGAACAGACAGGACACACAACGAAGATCGTTATCGACTCTCGTGACCGTACGAAGAGCCCAGCGATCGAGATCGTTGATGATGAGGGGATACTCATTCAGTCCTACATCATCCCATCGCGCGCTCAGATCGTGGTCGACGACGGTGATGTGGTTACTATCGGTACCAAGCTTGTAAAGATGCCGCGTGACCTCGGACGACTGCGCGACATCACGGGCGGTCTGCCACGCGTTACGGAACTCTTCGAAGCGCGTGCTCCACAAGCCCCTTCCGCTGTTACCGAAATCGACGGTATCATCTCGATCGAAAAGCCAAAGCGCGGTTCACGCGTGATCGCAACAACGTCACTCGACGGACTGCTCAAGCGCGAATACTCGGTGCCGATCGGTCGGCACGTTCTTGTGCAAGAGGGCGACCTCGTGCGCGCCGGTGACCGTCTGACGGAAGGTGCCATCAACCCGCACGACATCCTTCACATCAAGGGTATTAATGAAGTGCAGGCCTACCTGGTGAATGAAATCCAGGAAGTGTACCGCATGCAGGGTGTGAAGATCAACGATAAGCACATCGAAGTGATCGTTCGCCAGATGCTCCAGAAGGTCCGCGTTACGGAATCCGGAGACTCTCCGTTCCTCGAAGGCGATCAGGTTGACCGGATGCGCTTCAGCGATGAGAACGACCGTCTCAAGGGCTGTGTGGTTGTGACCGATCCGGGCGACTCGAAGCTCAAGTTCGGACAGATCATCGATAAGCGTGTTCTCCGTGAGATCAATGCCGACCTGAAGAAGAACGAGAAGCAGGGGGCGAAGAGTCGCACGGCAGAGCCAGCCATCGGCGAGCCATTGCTGCTTGGTATCACGCAGGCATCGCTCACAACGGAATCATGGTTGTCAGCAGCGTCCTTCCAGGAAACAACGCGTGTTCTCGCTGATGCCTCGGCCGCAGCGAAGATGGACAAGCTTCTGGGCCTCAAGGAAAATATCATCCTTGGTCAGCTCATTCCTGCCGGTACGGGTCTGCGCGCCTATCAGTCGATGCTCGTTGCATCAGACGTTGGCAACATCTTCGGACCTGAGGCGATCATCCCACAGGTTGAGACAGAAGAAGTTGTGCCACGCAAGCCGGTGCGCCGCTCAACGCGTATTGGACAGGACTAATCCTCGCAGATACAGAAGTCAAAAATGGGGCGATTCGGAAACGAGTCGCCCCTTTGTCATTTTGCACCTTGATGCTCTACCGAATAATGATCCTCCGCGCCGGCCTGACACTATTTCTCCTTCAGCTGATGGTGCTAGGGGGCAGCGCTCAGCAGGTGCAGCGACTGCCGATCACGACAGGTTTCAATCAGGACGTAACGATTGTTCCCACGTCGGCTGGCGTTACGTGGTTGGTTGATCTGACCACGGTGTACTGGAGATCGACAACGTGGCAGGCGTTACCCGAACTCTATCGATGCGGTCCAGCCGCAGTTGTAGAGGCCGGTGAACGGCTCACAGTTGTAACGAAACGGCAGACACCATCCGATACCTCATGGTGGATGTTCAGAACCTCGAGTGCCATCAGCTCTTCCCCGGTCTGGCAGGACAGTGTACAGCTCAACGTGACGGGACGATTTCTTGGTGGGGCATGGGGCTGGATGCTCTTCAGTTCGAGTGATATGACGGAGCCAATGGCAATCGAAGTGATCAGTCCTACCGGTGAGGCGGTCAATGTTGTCTACATGACCAGGGCACGCAACTCTATGGCTGCCACGGTTCGGCAATGTGGCGATTCGGTGGTCATTCTCGATCGTGGCATCAGCTCCACGATGTGTGAAGTGATCCGTGGAGGTGCGGAGAAATCTCCGCTGGAATGGACGACGGTGTTTCGCCCCGAGATTCTCGATGGCAACGTAGGCGATGACAATGCCTTTGTATATCAGACATCGGATGGGGTGTATCTCGATCTTCAGGGTAGTCTGCGCACTGTGAAGGCCTTTGCCGACAGATTGTCGTCGCTGACGATCAATGGCAAGATGGCTGCCAGGGTGGGAAGGGGCGGAGTAGAGTTCGCCCCGAACATTACAGACTCTGCCGTAACACTATGTCCGGCAAGTCCCAGGCTGTACGCAAACTCCGACGTTGTGTGTGCTATCGCCTCACCGTCATCAATATTTGTGAAGCGTATCGAAGGTCGCGTCGAAGAACTCCAATCATACAGAGATTCGTCGCTCAAGGAGCGTTGGCGTTTGATCGAAGCGATCTCCGGAAGTCAGAGCCGTGGACCTTCGTGCATGGTTTCGGGTCCAACCGTGGTTGTGGCGGATCATTTCATAACGCGTGATGGAGCGAGTGCTCCCTGCATAAGCACGATCGTTCCCGGAGCAGTAACGTGTGACACGTCGGTCGTGCGCAGTGCGCCAGAAATCCATCAGGCGCTCCGGCGCGTGGCAAACGAGGTTTGGTTGACGACGGAAAGTGGAATTGTGTCCTATCCAACACAGCGGATGATTCAGCAGCGACCAGGATATGAGATCGTTTCTGCGGCGGGACGGATCTACATGCAAACGGCGCGGGGAATCGAGGTTCGACGGCCCGATGACTCTGTGTTCCGCGTCCTGATTCCTGGTGTTATTGGGATGGGAATGGCCGTTGTCGGTGATACGATCCTTATTGTCAAGCTTCAGTCAGTGTCCACACCTGAGCCCGAGGGGCAGTTTACCATAGACGCGTTCGATCTCGATGGCAACCCATACTTTCTTGACCGTCTCGTTGCAGGAGACACACGCGCACGGCTCTTTCTATACCGGTCGATGACCACCATTCGTGGTTCGGTTGTCCTCAATCTCGGACGCCGGTTGTTTATCAGTACAGATGCCGGGATGACGTGGGCCGACATCGATGCCGGCGTTGAATTCCTCACATCAATCGATGCAAACGGTGATGAAGTCGTTGCCTGGGTACGCTCGTCTGACGGACGCACCGGTCCGGCTCTGATGATCAGTCCTGACAAGTGGGTTGTCCAGCCGGTAGAGATGCGCTCGGCAGCTCCGGTACTCGCCTGTGCAACGATGCCCGGCTGGTTCGTCTTCAGCACGGCTAATGGCGCATGGTGCGTTCGAAGGCTGGTTAGCTCATTGTCCGACGGTAACTTCGATGCTGATATTGAGTTCTTTGATCGGGTTGATGAGGAGCTGCTTTTTGATGTTCGCGGACGATGCTTTCTGCGTGCATCAGCGCCTTCGGGTACCTATTTTCATGCGATTCGTGTCGGAGCGCAGTGGCGCATCCGATCGATTACGACCATTCCTTGAGGATTTCTGTGATGCTTCGCCCCTTCATCATCGCATTGTTGATGACAACCATCACGTGTGCGGCAGACACGCTCTACGTTGCATCATCTGCCACAGCCGGCGGTAATGGAAAGAGCTGGTCCACGGCATACCGCAGTCTTGACGCCGCAACATCGGTTGCCAAATCGGGTGATCAGATATGGGTGTCAAAGGGTACCTATGACATCGCCTCTTCCGGGATTGCTGTCACTAATGGTCTGCACCTCTACGGTGGCTTTACGGGAACAGAGACAACTCGCGAGCAGCGGGACTGGTATCGCAATCGCACAATTCTGAACTCCGATAAGGGGGCGAGCATCTTCACCCTGAATCAATGTGACTCCATCACGCGCATCGACGGCTTTCTGCTCAAGGGCACCCAGAGTTGCGCCATGGTCGTTACCGGTGGTGCTCCTCGGATATTCAATACGCATTTCCGTGACTGTTCATCAAAAGGGAATGGGGCAGCAATCCGCATGATCGGCGGCGGACGGATTCAGATCGAGTACTGCGTCTTTGAAAACTGCACCTCCGATGGTGATGGCGGCGCGGTGTACATTAATTCTGATGTCGTGAGCCCAGCCTGGAACAGACAGTGGGGACCATTCATCGCTCAGTCGTTCTTCGTGAACTGCGTGGCCAATCGTGGTGGTGGACTCTACATCTCGGGTTCACCTGGCACATCACAGATCGTTTCGTCGGTGTTCTCGGGCAATAAGGCGTCGATCTCGGGAGGTGCAATAGGGGCTGACAGTTCGGATCTGTACGTAAACAACATTACGTTTTACAAGAACTACCTGACCGGAGACAATCGTCTTGGCGGTAAATCAACAGCGCTGTATTCAGGAATGATCCAAAACTGTCTGATGTGGAACAGCGATGAGGATTCGACCTCGCATGTGGTGCAGCTCAAGCCAGAGGGTGATTCGAGCAAGCTGGTGGGGCGGTCGAATGTTATCGAGCGGGACTTTGATTATGGGTTCTGGCAGCTCGAGCCGGACTTTGTAAGCCCGAACGACCTAGATGGTGAAGACAACTTCTATGGCACGGATGATGACGGACTGCGTCAGCTGCCAGGATCCATCGGACGCGACGGCGGATATCTTGATGCCTACGTGAACCACCGGCAGCATGACATCATCGGCAATCCCCGGCTTGTCGGACGCAAGGTTGATATCGGTGCGTACGAGTCACAACGCGATGGCCGTGTGGGCTATCGCGAGTTGATGAAGGAAATGCGCAAGGGCGGTTTGGTCTTCATGTACCGTCACGGGAAAACGGATTGGGATCAGAAGGATAAGGGACCGTCTCCAGAGTGCTTCCCCGGACGTAACCTGATCTTTGAAGGACGCGAGCAGTGCGATGAAATCGGAAAAGCTCAGCGATTTCTCGGCGTTCCGCAGGGAGAGGCCTTTTCCTCTCCTGTCTGCCGTTGCTGGGAGACACTGCAGATCATGGTCGGGCGATACGTCAAGAAGGATCACTGGGCAGGGGGCGGGTCACAGGGTGCAACCGCGGCTGCCCGCATCGACGACCTCAGTAGGCCGGTTACGAGCGGCAATCGCTTTATCTCTACGCACGACGCAGTCTGTCAGGCCATCTACAATGGGTACGGCACAGGAGAGCTGATCACAACAGCTGAATACATGGAAGGCGATGCACTCATCGTGCGTCCCCTTGGCGGCAAGGAAAACGAGATCCTTTCTCATTGGTGTTCAGAGAACTGGACGCGATACCATGTGCGCTTCCCCGATGAGACGACGGGAGTTCATGACGAAGTTGGCACATCAAATCGAATAACTGTTGCGCCGATACCAGCGTCCGACGCCGTGCGATTCACTGGTGTTCGGTCCGGTCAATTGCGGATCGTTAACATCTTTGGATCGACTGTCGAAACCGTTGAACTCGATGGTTCAGCGTCGACATCTCTTGATGTCTCAACGTGGCCAATAGGGACGTACTTCGTTACGAATGGTGCTGCGACAACGAGTTTCACTGTTGTCCGCTGATCCCGGTTTTCGCCGCTGAAGCTAGAGCGACTCATTGCCGTACCTGCGGGCCTTCTCTTCATCGAAAGCCCCTTCCCAGCGGGCCATAACGACGGTTGCGAGACAGTTGCCGAGCAGGTTTACGCTCGTGCGGGCCATGTCCATGAACTCGTCGACGCCGAAAATCATCGCTACGGCAATCGGACCGTAGTGCTTTAGATTGTCGGGTAGGAAGGTTGAAAGAGTTGCCAGGAGGATCACCAGTGATGCCCGCGGCACGGCGGCCACGCCTTTCGAGGTGATCATCAGTGCAAGCATCATCGTGATCTGCTGTCCGATGGTAAAGGTAAATCCCGGTACGGTTGATGCAACAGCCTGCATCACAAAGATGCTCGCCATTGACAGATACAGTGTTGTACCATCCAGATTGAAGGTGTACCCCGCCGGCATCACAAAGCCGACGATGTGCTTGGGGACGCCGAACTGCTCCATACGTTCCATCGCCATTGGAAGGGCACTCTCGCTGGACGTCGTGACAAACGCCAACGTGAACGGCTCGCGAACGGCCTTGAGGAAGGGGCGAAGCGGAACGCGAGCGATCAGTACTACCGAACCGAGTATGAGAACCACGAACAAAAGAAGTGCAACGTAGAGAGAGCCGATAAGTAGGCCAAGTGAACTGAGGATTCCTAAGCCCTGGTGTCCGATTGTGGAAGCCATCGCAGCGCCGATGCCGATCGGTGCGAAACGCATGATCAGATTGGTAAAGGCGAACATCGTCTGAGCCAGAGATTCGCACCATGCAAGGATTGGCCGAGCATGATCGCCAACACGCGTTAACGCCAAGGCAAAGATCACCGAGAAGGTGACGATCTGCAGCACGTCGCCCTTGGCCATCGACTCAATGATGCTGCTCGGAAAGATGTGCACGACTGTTTCGATCAACGACTTGGGGTGATTGGTCGCCACACTGCCAAGCGTGCCAGGGTCGCCAACGAGCGTTATGCCTACGCCGGGCTGGGTAAGGTTCACAACAGCAAGACCAATGAAGAGTGCCAGGGTTGTCACGACTTCAAAGTAGAAGAGTGACTTTGCTCCAAGACGTCCGACGTTGCCGGCATGGCCGCCCCCGGCAATGCCCGTAACGACAGTGGCAAAGACCAGCGGCGCGATGATGACCTTGATAAGATGCAGGAATACATCACGAAGCCAGCTGATGCTGGTGCCGAACTCCGGTGCTGCGTATCCAATGGCAATGCCAAGCGCAACACCAAAGAGAATTTGCTTTGTCAGGGTAAACTTCATGCAAGAAGTTACGAACTCACTCTGAGGGGGCGATGCAGAGCCCCCTGACATGTGATCACTTCTGACGGATCAGATC
>JBJTEQ010000047.1:0-2539 GCA_046092945.1 Kapaibacterium sp. (SeqCode) | reverse complement strand
CAAGGATCATCCATGTGAGCGCGGATGAACTGGTACTGCCTGTGGCGTTCTTCGCGGCGGACGTCGCTGCGGCATCGGCCTGCGGCTGACGTGATGACGATGATCGGCGTGCCATAGATATTTACGGAGTTAACGGTTCGTTGGGAACAGAGAAGTACTCGCGATACCAGCGGGCAAAGGCAGCCACGCCATCACGAACAGATGTCGACGGTGTAAAGCCCGTGAGCTGCCAGAGCTCGGAAGAATCCGCCCACGTGGCAACAACGTCACCTGGCTGCATAGGAGCATACTCGATCACCGCCGATGCGCCGAGCCCTTCTTCGAGCACGCGCACAAAGTCCAGTAGGTTCACCGGTGCGTTATTACCGATGTTTAGTACGCGATGCCGAGCCCCGTTCCCCTCTGCAGGGGGCTTATCGAGGAGTCGTACAATGCCTTCCACCACGTCGTCAACGTAGGTGAAGTCACGGCTCATCGCCCCGTCATTGAACACCGTGATCGGACGTCCGGCAAGGATGTCCTGCGAGAACATGAAGTAGGCCATATCGGGCCGGCCCCATGGACCATACACGGTAAAGAACCGAAGACCCGTTGACGGAATGCCATAGAGGTGACTGTAGCAATAGGCTATCAGCTCGTTGCTGCGCTTCGTGGCCGCATACAGACTCACCGGTTCATCGGCCGGATCGTCCGTGCGAAACGGCACGCGCGTGGACATTCCATACACCGAGCTGCTGCTGGCATAGAGCAGATGCGAAGGGGGCTTATGCCGGCACGCTTCCAGGATGTTGGCCGTGCCCACAAGGTTGGACTGCACGTAGGCCTCGGGATGCTCGATGCTGTAGCGCACGCCGGCCTGCGCCGCAAGATGGATGACCACATCAAACGAATGAGCATCGAAGATGCGCCTGATCGCATCGGCATCGGCAAGGTCAGCCCGGTAGAATGTTACGTCGCCATCGTCTGAGACACTGCAGCCATGGGGGTCGTCCGGCACAGCAATGCCAAGTTCTCGGAGTCGGGCATGCTTCAGCGCCGGGTCGTAATAATCGTTAAGATTATCCAGGCCAACGATGCGAGCCCCCTGACGACGGAGCCGCTGGGCAAGATGAAAGCCAATGAATCCGGCCATGCCGGTAATGAGAACGGACGGCTTTGGAGCAAGCATAAGTGATGGCAAAACTACCATTATGTTTGCCATATGGGACGTACAACAACGGCGCCGCGCGGCGCACGCACAGGACTCGACGGACTACTTGCCTCGCCATGGGCCTACGCACTGCTGGCACTGGCCGCAGCAATCGTCTATTGGCAGGCACCGAAGTATCCGCTTGGACGCTTTGACGAGGACTCCATCCTGATGCCGAACATGGAGTACCTGGTGAAGACCGCTACCGTTGGCGACGTCATCATGCGCGACGCGTTCTTTCGTCCCACGGGCAAGGTGTTCTACCGTCCTGTGCAGAACGTCTCCTACCTCATCGATGCCCGCATCGGAAAAGGCAAGGCCTCAACGTTTACCGTCACGAGTATCGTTCTGCATGCGCTCTGCTGCATCTTACTGCTCGTGCTTCTGCGTCAGGTGGGTGTTCGCTTTGGCATCAGTCCAACGTTCGCCTTTGTCCTCGCGCTCTTCTTTACCGTCAACCCGCTCTTTGTGCAAGCCGTAGCGTGGACGCCGGGAAGGGGCGACCTGCTTCTGGCACTGTTTGCTCTTGGTGCACTGGTGAGCTATCACCGGTATTGTTCTGATGGTTCTGCGCTGTGGCTTTCCGCATGTGGCGTGCTGACAACGCTGGCCATCTTCTCCAAAGAAACCGGCATCGTCATGCTGGTGCTGTTGCCCCTCTGGTGGCTGCTGATGGAGCGCGATCGCACCTCTGTGCGACACATGCTGCTCGGCGTTGCGCCCGGCATCATTGCCGCGGCTGTGATGTTTGCGATGCGCGCAAAGATCATCACCGAGCCAACCACGACGGCGGATTTTGCTCTTGTAAATCTTCTTAGCAACCTGCGCGTGTTTCCGGAGATCTCTGCGAAACTGTTTGCGCCCCCTCTCCTGCAGACCATGGCCGGCTACACCATGCTCTGCACCATCCTCGGCGGAATCGTCCTGCTGGGCCTGGGCGCGGCTTCTCTTGTGCGTGGTGAGACGTCATCGCGCGCAACCGCGCTCTATGGCCTTGCCTGGTATGGGGCATTTCTATTGCCCGGCGCGCTGTACACGCACCGCTTTGGCAGCGCGGCCTACGACTACCTTGAGCACCGGGGTTATGTGCCGGCCATCGGGCTTGCGCTGGTGCTCTTTATCGTGCTCGGACGTCTTCTGCGAAACGTTCAGCCGCGGATAGTTACTGCCGCGGGCGGCATCGTTGTTGTGGTCTTTGCGGCACTGGCAATGGGTCACGTCAGGGACTTTGCCAGCGCCACTACGTTTTACGACCAGACCGTGCGCACCAATCCTGCCTCGGCCCTTGCCCGCGCCAACCGCGGTCAGATGCGTCAGGCAGCCGGCGACATTCAGGGGGCTATGGATGAT
>JBJTEQ010000046.1:0-5474 GCA_046092945.1 Kapaibacterium sp. (SeqCode) | reverse complement strand
GCACCGAGTGGGTGGTTCGCAACGATCACAACAGGGCCGTGCACCGGTATCCGCTGCAGAGCTGAATCCACGGTTCGAACGTCAACCCGCAGCGTATCAAAAAGCTTGGGCAGGAAATCATCGACGGCGAGTTGAGAACATTGTCCATAGATGTCATTGATCTCGTCGAGTCGAAGTGTCCAGCCAGCAAGTCTCACCAGCGGATTGTTAGGATGCCTCTGCAGTATCTCTGCTAGCTCCCTGGATGACAGAATCTCGTTTTGTGGACAAGGTCTCGCCCGAGAGCTGAGGTCGGCGCTATTGCCGAGTGTTTCGAAGCCACGTACGGTATTGACTTGCTGCATGACGCAAGGTTAGTCTACACCTCATTATCGCACTGTAAATCGTGTGTTGCTTCTTGGCAATGTCATGTGTCGTAAGTTCGCCCGCGAATCCCGTCACGATTTCACTCTTCAATTGTATCTGACCCATGAACTACGTCAACCTCGGACGCACCGGCGTCAAAGTCTCGAAGCTGTGCCTTGGAACCATGAACTTTGGATACTGGATCGAAGAGCAGGATTCCTTCCCGATTATGAGCAGGGCTCTGGAACATGGCATCAACTTCTTCGATACGGCCAATGTATACGGATGGGATAAGGGTAAGGGGCGCACCGAGGAAGTCATCGGTAACTGGCTGGCGCATGATCCGACACGCCGCGATAAAATCGTCCTCGCGACAAAGCTCTATGGTCAGATGGGTGATGGTGTGAACGACCGCGGCTGTTCAGCCTACCACATCAAGAAGGCCTGCGAAGATTCGCTGCGTCGACTCAAGACCGACCATATCGATCTGTATCAGATGCACCACATCGACCGTTCAACGCCGTGGGATGAGGTTTGGCAGGCCATGGAGCAGCTTGTGCGTGAGGGCAAGATCCTCTATGTCGGATCAAGCAACTTTGCCGCATGGAACATGGCGCAGGCCAATGAAATGGCAAAGCACCGTCACTTTCTTGGACTCGTCAGCGAACAGAGTGTGTACTCGCTTCGCAACCGTCACATTGAACTTGAAGTTATCCCGGCGGCCAAGGCCTACGGCATGGCGATCCTCCCATGGAGTCCGCTGGGAGGGGGCCTTCTGGCCGGTATCTTCTCGAAGTCCGACACACTGCGCCGCAAGCGTCCGCAGCTTATCGAGTCGGCGGAAAAACTCCGTCCACAGATCGAGCAGTACGAAGCGCTCTGCTCCAAACTTGGCATCGACTGTGCCGACGTAGCCCTTGCCTGGTTGCTTCAGCGTGATGGTGTAACGAGCCCCATCATCGGCCCGCGCACGGTGGAACAACTCGACGCTAACGTTGCCTCGATGAACATCTCACTCGATGCCGAAACACTCGCTGAACTTGATCGCATCTGGCCGGGCCCGGGCAATCAGGCGCCGGAAGCGTACGCCTGGTAAGCGCACGGAGTGGGACACCTGCGGTGGGACACGGCCTTGCCGTGGGACACGCGCTTCGCACATGGGACACCTGCGGTGGGACACCTGCGGTGGGACACTTCGTGGGACACTTCGTGGGACACCTGCGGTGTAAACCTGAAACCCGAAACCCGAAACCCGAAACCTGAAACCTGAAACCTGAAACCCGAAACCTGAAACACGAAACCCGACTACAGCCTAAACCTCAGCACTCCCACTGCAGCCGATAGAACTGGCAGGCGGTCGGTGAAGAGGGAGGACATGTCGAGGGTTGATATGCCGAGTTCCCAATAGCCGCCGAGGAGGGAGAGCGTGATGGAGCCGGGGATGAAGATCTTCATACCGTCGCCGGAGCCGACCCCGGTGCCGATGGTGAGCCAGGCGAACGGACGGAAGGAGACTCCTGCCGTCATGAAGAGATTGCGGGGGTTGGTGCCGACGTCGGCCAGTGGGGCGGTCATGTCGAGGCCGGCACTGAATCGTTGCGTGATGTTGTACGATGCCCCAAGGCGCATGCGCGTTGGGAGCTTGACGCGCGTTTCGACCAGGCCCGACCACACAAAGTAGTTGCCGTCGCCGGAGAGCTTCGGTGCCTGCTCGAAGAGATTGTAGTTCCCGAAGCCTGTTGTGCCGATGCCATTAACGATAGTATCGCCCGCGGCAAACACGTTGCCGTCGTAGCGCATTTCTCCGATGTCCACAACAGATACGCCAACGGACAGTGTCTTGCTTTTGTACGTTACACCAAGGTCAGCCCCATAACCATCACCAATAGGTATGAGCGTTGTTCCGTACTTGGCTGATGGTGTTGTGGCTTTGCCGTAGCTGATCAGAAACCACGGACTCAGTGCGCTGCGGGCAAAGAACTCCCCATTGGATGCATGGGCATCGAGGTAGGCAAATGCTTGAAGGAACTTACCCGTTGCGCCAACGCACAGACGCCAGCCTTCGCCGAACATGACGGGCAGACCGTAGGAGAAGGAGAACTCACGCGACCACGAGAGCGACAGGCTCGTGCCATTAAAGAGCTGAGAGAAGAGTTGAGGATTGCGGGCAACACCGATGGTGTCGCCACGCCAGTTCGTATACGATGAGTCGAAGTACGCCGCGCGGCGTCCCTGAAAGATGATCTCCGAGGCCCCCTGATTGAGCAGGAAGGACCCATTGAACCGCTCCCGCGCAGTGACGGCAAAGCCGCCCTTCTTCCGTGATTGAAACGAGCCCCCGAAGATCAGAACGTCGGCAATAAAGCGTAGACCCCGATCGGCAAACTCCTTCGCGGCACGAAGCTGATCTTCCGGCGTAAAGGCCGTTGCCGATCCCCGTTGCAGAATAAGATCCAGCACCTGCGGCTTGGTCATCGCGTCACTGCGAATTGAAGCGCCAACCTGCCCCATACCAATTGAGATCGCCTTTGCTGAGCGCTCTATGCCAACGCCAACAGGTGTGGAGAGAGCGTAGAGGTCAAAGGACGGAGCAAATCCGAGGTTTGCCGGATTTATCGAAACGCACTGGTAATCTGTGACAGTCGAGGTCACAAACGCTGCATGACCGAGTCGGCCGAGATCGGTCATTTCCGTCTGCGCGGAGAGCTGTCCGAATAACGTAAAGAAAATTACGACAGACACTCCGACGAGTGTCGATTGGCGATGATGGTGGTCGATCATGAGATACTATCCGAGATCCACTCGGCGATGCGAATTGCCTCAGCCCCTTCCTTGAGGCTCACAGCCACGGGACGTTGGTGTTGGATACTGTCGATGAATGCCCGCTGCTCCTCAAGGATCGCATTGACGGGGGTGACCTCTGCACGGTCGTGTACGATGACCTTGTCTCCGTGCTGGGTGGCAATCTCGCCAAGCGGCGTCTGGTGCGACGGATCGAACGACGCTTTGTCGAGCAGCAGGTACATCTCCGCAGCGCCCGATGCCATGTCGAGAGAGACATAGCGATCGCGTTGGAAGATGCGAAGCTTACGCATCGGTGTTGCCGTGATGCGCGAGGCCGTCACATTGGCCACGCAGCCATTGGCAAACGTTAGTCGGGCATTGCAGATGTCCGTGGTCTGCGTCAGCACACTCACGCCCGTTGCCTGCACCTCGGTCACATGGGACTTTGTGAGCCACAGCAGCAGATCAATATCGTGGATCATCAGGTCGTGGATCACGCTAACGTCAATAGCTCTTGGCTTGAAAGCGGCGAGGCGGTGTGCTTCGATAAAGAGTGGATCCACCGGCATGTCCTTCAAAGCAAGCACGGCTGGATTGAAGCGTTCGACATGTCCGACCTGGATGATGCGATCGCTTGTGGAGGCGAGATGCAGAAGCTCCTTTGCCTCGTCATATGTTGCTGTTGCCGGCTTTTCCACGAAGCAATGAAATCCACGCTGCAGGCATTCGGTTACCACGGCATAGTGTGTGGACGTTGGCGAGGCGATGATCACTCCATCGACATCTGGCATTGAAGCCACGTTCGGGAACCAATGGGTACCATGAAGTGCGGCAATCTCATAGCCACGTTTCTCATCGGGGTCGACGATCGCAGCTAGGCTGACGTCAGGGTGCTGCGTGAGAAGTTTTGCGTGAATCGAACCAAGATGTCCGGTGCCAACGACGGAAATGCGCATGCTGTGGGTGGTGTTGGGTTGATGTCAGGAAGTTGTCCCACGAGGATGTGCGCGTTTGTACGCCTCTTTGAGGCGCTCTACGCTGACGTGGGTGTAGATCTGAGTGGTCGACAGGGAAGAATGACCTAACATATCAGAAACCGCTGTTAGATCGGCTCCATTATCGAGCAAATGTGTTGCAAAGGAGTGACGCAGCACGTGCGGACTCTTGCGTCTGGCCTCGGTAACTGGACCAAGAGCGCGGCGCACAATGCGCCATGCGGACGACGCCGACAGACGCCCACCACGGTCCCCGAGAAACAGTGCTCGCTCATCCGGTTTGGGGTTCAGCTCATGCCGACGCTCCTCGTATGCCCGGATGGAGGCGATCGTTTCTCTCGTGAGAGGGACAATGCGCTGCTTAGCCCCTTTGCCGAGAACACGCACAGAAAGCGACGCGGCGTCGATCTGTCCAAGGTTCAGTGCCAGTGCCTCGTGGATACGAAGTCCCGAGCCATAGAGGAGCTCGCACAGCGCCTTATCCCGAAGACCGTGCACGAATGCCATGTCAAAACTGTCCCACAGCCGCTCGGCTTCGGTAACGTTGATGAACGACGGCAGGGGGCGAGCAGTCTTCGGCGAGGCCAGCAGCGATGCGGGGTTGCGGTCGATGATGCCGGAGCGTAGCGCATACTTGAACAGACTACGAACGGCGGCCAGCTTGAGTCGGATCGATGTTTTGCCGAGACCCTTATCATGAAGCCAACCGAGAAACGGACGAATGTCGGCCTCGGTGATCTCGCCAATGTCGGGGAGTGGGTCGCTAAACTCTGAGAGGTAGGAGCAGAATTGCTCCAGAGCCGTGTGATAGGTCAGGGTGGTGTGGCGGCTTGCCGACTTTTCCACATCGAGTGTGGAAAGAAATGACCGTATGGCGCTCTGCAGGTCCATTTGCCCAAACATACGATATATTTGTAAGTCTATCCGTAACATCATGTTGCACATCAGAAACTATATCGGCGGACACTTTTGTGAACCCCATTCGGGTCTGTGGATTGATAACATCAACCCGTCCACGGCAGAGGTCTATTCCCTGATCGCCCGCAGTGACGAGCGTGATGTTGCCGATGCTGTCCGCGCCGCCCAAGAGGCATTTCCTGCATGGTCGGCCATGCCGGCAAAGGGGCGTTCCGAGGTGCTGCTGCGTATCAGTGCGCGCATCAAGGACCACCTTGAAGATCTTGCACTTGCTGAGACCAACGACCAGGGTAAGCCCCTTTGGCTCTCACGGAGCGTAGACATCCCCCGTGCGGTTGATAACATGGCATTCTTTGCCACGGAGATCCTTCATACCCATACCGACGCGCATCAGACCGATGAGAACGTGATCAACTTCACGGTGCGTAAGCC
>JBJTEQ010000045.1:0-2991 GCA_046092945.1 Kapaibacterium sp. (SeqCode) | reverse complement strand
ATATTAGCCCCGGGCCTTGGCCCGGGGTGCGTTGGCACGCAATGAGCGATACGCGCAATCCCAACGATCAATATTAGCCCCGGGCCTTGGCCCGGGGTGCGTGCGAATAATCGCGTTGTCATCCGTCATCGATCATCAGTAATCAACAATGCCATCAGCCCCTTGAGCTTCTCGACTTCTTCGTTCAGGATGACGTTGCCGTTCATGTAGAGGCGCTTGTTGACCTCGATCATCATGCCGGTGACGTTGGGGTTGGTGCGGTAGTAGACGGGCGGGACGACGAAGCCGCCAAAGGGGTTGTCGACCTCGACGCTGTAGCCGCGGTCGCGGAAGAACGAGACGGCGTGCTCAAGCACGTGCGCAGGCGTGTGATACGCATCGGTCCCGATGCAGAAGTCAGGCTGCAAGGGGGCTTGGCATTGCGTACCATAGGGCACATCGCCAAAGGAATGACCATCAATAATGTGACAATGTCCGGTGCGCTCGAGGGCTTCGGTAACCATCTTCTCGAACGTGGCGTGGTGCACCGAGTAGTAATGCTCGTGCACGTACTTCTTGTGCTCCTCATCGAGCTGACGCAACGGCTCGCCGTCACAGCCGTGCGTGTAGTAGAAGCCCCTTCCCTGCTTGTAGCAGGGCTCCTGCTCATCCGGCAAACGCTCGACATCACAGAACAGACGCGACCACGGTGTGACAAGCCGTGCAACGCCCTCCACATCAAAGATCCGCTCCGTTGCCCAGTCGGTCTGATACACAAGGTTCGGCACCACCGCCTCCCACACAAATCCGTCCATGTGCGGAATGTGCGTGCTGGAATGAGGGAGATGGAGAATGCAGGTTTGGGGTTTTAGGTTTTGGGTTTTGGGTTGCATTGCACGGATTTTTGGGTTTTGGGTTTTGGAATGAACGTCATTCCTGCGAAAGCAGGAATCCATCTTCTTAACGCGTGGATCCCTCGCTACGCTCGGGATGACGATCCGTCATTCCTCCCACGCATGAAACACCTTCCCTCCTTCGGTTGTGGGCTTGACGCCAAAATGTCCATAGCGGGCGGTGGCGGCGTAGATGGGGGCGTTCAGGTGCAGGCGCTCAATGATGGCTGAAGGAATAAGATCAGCTGCATTGATGGACGGCAATGGAAGCTCATTACACGTGACGGGATCGTATATGCGCACGGACACGGGCTCGGGGACGCCGATGGCGTAGGCGAGCTGGACCTTTGCGCTGTGCACGTGCGGGTGCTCGCTCAGGGCGCGCAGTGCAAGCTGACGTGCCATGTAGGCAGCGCTGCGGTCAACCTTGCTGGGGTCTTTGCCGGAGAATGCCCCGCCCCCTATCTCGCAGTCGGCACCGTACTGGTCCACCACGATCTTGCGTCCGGTGAGGCCGCAATCGGCAACGGGTCCACCGATATTCCACGGTCCTGCCGGATTGATATGAAAGGTTATGTTATCGTTGAAGAGCGCTGCGATGTAGTCTGGCTGACGCGCTGCAACGGCATTGATGACCTCTTCGTGGACGAGCTCCCTGACCTGAGCGATCGAGAGCGACTCAGCGTGACACGCAGAAAAGACGATACTGTCGATGCGGGTGGCGCGCCCCTTGTCATAGACCAGCGAGACCTGACTCTTCATATCCGGGCGCAGAGGGTGACGCATTCGCACGCGCTCGTAGGCCTCGTTGATAAGCTCCTTGGCCAGATAGATGGCAAGGGGCATGTGATTCGGAGTTTCGCGTGTAGCATAGCCGAACATGATTCCCTGGTCGCCAGCAGCGATCACATCGGTCTGCACCACGGCCTTGTTGATCTCTCTGCTCTGCTGGGAGACAAGGAACTGAATCGTGCAGTTAGCGCCGTTGTAGCCGAGTTTATCATCGTCATAGCCGATATCGATGATGCATTTGCGCACCTTGGCCTCGAGCTCCTCGAGTGGCAGCTTTACAGCCGCGGTGATCTCACCCGCGATGACCACCGTCTGGTCTTTTACCAGCGTTTCGCACGCGACCTTTGCGTGTGGATCAACGGCGAGGTAGGCATCGAGCACCGTATCCGAGATCTGATCGGCGATCTTATCGGGATGTCCGGGAGAAACAGATTCACTGGTCCAGAGATAGGACGACATTACAGACCCTTTCGAATGGGGTTGATAGAAGAAGATGAGTTGCGAAGTGTAAGCAGTACCCTGCCGATGGGAGGGGGCTCATGGAGTTCGTGTGTGAACGCGAGCGTGGCTACGTCGAACACATAGGAGTGGTCGTAGGTATCGCGGAAAAGCACCTGCGTTGGACGTCCAAAGGGCGACCACAGATACCCTTTATCCCGAAAGATATAAGTCAGGAAGCGCGTCAGCTCTACCAGCTGCGATCCCACATGCGTATCGCTGGCAACATGCTCCGGCAGTTCGATCCGCTTGAACGTATCGATGCCGAAGAACTCCACCATGAAGATCGGAGAGGGCACCGTCTTCTCATGGATCACCCACATGTGCGGACGGAAGGTGCGTCGGGCGCGCAGCTCTGCGGCCAGACGGCGCTCGCGGGCATCGCGCTCAATAGCCTTGCGTGTTTCTTCGATCGACGCATCCAGTGCTTCCCCTGCAAACAGGGGGCATGAACGCAATCGCGCAATCAGATCTGCGTCGTGCAGGCCCCCTTCCAGGAGCGCATCATAGCGCCGAAGGGCCTTATTGGGATTCGCAAATCCCAGCAACGCCGGAATCTGTCCACGTCGGATGGAATGAGCAGCGCATTGTTGCGCCAGGTATGCATATAGGAGCATGGGGCACCTCATCGTTCGTGGCAGTACCACCGGCTTCAAACCGGTTGGTGGTCTTCACAGGGCCACGTCCCTCAGACCGTCGAGATGAGTTAGTTGTGGTGCAAATGTACGAGCGGGGAAAGGAAATATTGCAGCGTACCCCGGGCTGGTCCTTCGTCGCCTTCGGCTCCTCAGGATGACGCCGCCCGGGGCTAGTATTGCGTGTCTTATAC